>CALCJH010000356.1 GCA_937967775.1 uncultured bacterium
GGCCGCCTGCAGCTCCGCGAGCGCCAGCAGCTTCTGACCGTCCTGGCGCGTGTAAAGGCGGGTGGCTGTCAGGCGGACGTAACGGGCGCGGACGGGTTCGAAACGGAACTCGACCGGGTTCTCACCCGGATTAGGCTGGTCCTCGCCCGTCCGGTCCGCCACCACCGTGGACCGCCGGAAATCCGCGTCGTCGGACGCCTCCACCCGGTAGCGCAGCGGAAAGCCAAAGCCGGGCCTGTCCTCGTTCCAGTTGTACGGATGCGCGGGAAAAAGGGTGACTCCGGCGATCTGGCGGCTGCTCCCGAGATCCACCTGCACCCACTTCTCGGTGTCCGCTTGAGCGGTGATCTCGGAATGGTAGCCGTTGCCGCCGATGGGAGATGTGATCCATGTGCCTTCCCATTCCGCCCTGTGCAGCAAGCCCGTTTCGAAAAACGCGGGGGGCGACCATGGGCCTTCCTTTCCCTCGTCGTCCCAGACCTTCACCCTCCACCAGTAGCGCATCTGGCTGGCCAGGCGCAGGCCCTTGAGCGGAATGCTGAGAGACTGCGAAGATTCCACTTTGCCGGTGTCCAGCAGGGTGTTGCCAGCCTGAAGCGCCTCTGGACCGCCGGCAATCTGGATCTGGTAGGCAGATTGCCGGCGACCCCGGCCATCCTGTGCGAATCGCCAGGAAAGACGCGGTTCTGCGGCGTCAATCCCCAAGGGGTTGGTGCGGTGTTCGGTCGTCAGATCCACTGCTTCGGGAAGCGATCCGGATTCTGCGGAGGAGGCGGTGGCCAGCAGCCCGAGAGCGGCTGCGATGAAGATGCCCAGAGAAGGAGCGCTCACGGTGAGCAGCTGAGGGTCGGCCATTCGAAATGTCCTTTCGTGAAGTATCTCTCGGGGATGATACACCAGACGCGCTCCCGTTTCCAGCCGTGACGTAGGGCGGCGCTTCTCGGCTATCATGGCGCTATGACCAAAGTGAAGATAACGGACAGCGTGGAGTTTGGTGGAGACAGGCTGGCGGTCATCGGCGGCCCCTGCGTCATCGAAAGCCTGGACCTGTGTAGGATGGTGGCCGGCCGGCTGGTCGAGATCTGCGACCGGATGGACATCGGCTGCGTCTTCAAGGCCAGCTTCGACAAGGCGAACCGGACGTCGGTGGAGAGCTTCCGGGGGCCGGGGATCGAGAAAGGGCTGGAGATTCTTGCGCAGATCCGGACGGAGTTCGGCGTGCCCGTGTTGACCGACGTGCACGAGACCTGGCAGGCCGATCCCGCCGGGCGGACCGTGGATATCCTCCAGATCCCCGCTTTCCTTTGCCGCCAGACAGACCTGCTGCTGGCCTGCGGACGCACCGGCAAGACGGTGAATGTCAAGAAGGGGCAGTTCGTGGCGCCGCACGATATGGTGAACGCCGTGCGCAAGATCGAATCCACAGGCAACCGGCGTATTCTCCTCAGCGAGCGCGGCTCCAGCTTTGGTTACAACCAGCTGGTGGCCGATATGACGTCCATCCCCGTGATGCGCGAGACCGGATACCCGGTGGTCTTCGACGCCACCCACAGTGTGCAGCGGCCCGGAGGACTGGGCAACGCCTCGGGGGGAAATCGTCAGTTCATTCCCACTCTGGTGAGGGCGGCAGTGGCGGCGGGCGCAGATGCTCTGTTTTTGGAAACCCACCCCGATCCGGACCGGGCTCTCTCCGATGCCGCGTCACAGCTTCCTCTCGACGATCTGGAAGGGTTGCTAAGAAGTGCCCTCCGTGTGTGGGAAGCGGTTCGCGGCGCCTGAATCACTCCCGCCGGCGGTCGCGGTGCACCGGGTGGACCAGCAGACATGTGATGACGGCGGCGATGGCATACAGCGAGGCGGAGACCGCCAGAGTGGCGGTCAGGACGATCAGCTCCGTGTTGTTGGCCAGCCAGGCCGTGCCGACCAGCAGGAGAAGCAGCAACGCAGCCGCCAGCACATATCCCAGGCTGTGTCCGCGCTGGATTGCAATTCCCAGCACACAGGCCGTGGCCGCCCCGATGGCCACTCCCAGAGCGACGTTAGCAAGCAGCCCGCTCGTGTCGGTCAGCCCGCCCCGTACTGCCAGAAGCACGGCCATCAGACCGTTCACTACCGCGCAGGCCAGAGCGGCGCGTGCGACCTCTCCTGCCGGACCCGACGCGGGGGCGTTCATTCCGGAGACACCTCCACGGCCCGGAGCGCCGCAGCGGTCTGCTCGGGAAGCGTGTCGTTGATGAACGCCCCGGCTCCGCTCTCCGAACCCGCCAGATACTTCAGCTTCTCCGGCGTCCGGTAGGGAGGATAGAACTCGATGTGGAAATGCCAGCCCGGATCGGGCTGTGCGTCCGTGGGTTCGGGGAACAGGTTCAGAATGTACGGCAGCGAGAATCCCCAGAGTCCATCATACTTCAGCAGGATGACTTTGAGGATCTCCGCAAGCGAACATATAGCTTGCCTGTCCAGCCGCCCCAGCCGGACGTCATGGTCGCGCGGAAGGATGTGCACCTCGTAAGGGTATCGGGCATAGAACGGCACGAAGGCGGCAAACTGCTCATTGTCCCAGACGATCCTCCGGCCGTCCTCCAGCTCGTCCCGCAAGATGTCGCACAGCATGCACGTGCCGTTCTCCCGGAACCACATCTCGAAGTTCACCCGGCGATCCATCATTTTTGGCGGCACGTAGGGATAGGCGTAGATCTGTCCGTGCGGGTGCGAAAGCGTTACGCCGATCTCGCGGCCTTTGTTCTCGAAGAGATACACATAGTCCACGAAATCCAGCGCGCCCAGTTCCAGAAACCGGTCCTGCCACACCTGCACCAGCTTCCGGATCTGCCGCACCGGC
>CALCJH010000357.1 GCA_937967775.1 uncultured bacterium
GAAGCATCTGGTGGAGTGCGGAAGGCGCTACACGTTCTTCACCGTGGATGCTTCGCCGCTCTTTCGTCCGGAGGCTGCGGATCCGGCGGGGCGCTTCGGCGATGCGGTAGAGGCGGCCGCGGCACTCTACGAGCATATCGCATCGGTGAAAGGGGGCGAGGAGTTCGATTTCGAATTCTCGATGGACGAGGGAACGTCGCTGACCACGCCGGAGGAGCAGGAGTTCGTTCTGGGAAGCCTGACCCGGCGGGGAGTCAAGGTGGCCTTTGTGGCTCCCAACGTGGGCTTCGAGAAGCGCCGTGACTATCGCCTGCCTGATGGGCTTGAAGGTCTTGAAGAGCGAGTGCGCCGGCTGGCGGAGCAGGCTGGGGATTACGGCGCGCTCCTGGATTTCCACTCCGGGAGCGATAAGTCTCCTGCCACTTATCAGACCATTTCGCGGGCGTGTGGCGGGAAGCTCAAGCTCAAGGTCTCGGGCATCCTGCAGCTCATCCTGGCGGAGGTGATGGAGGACGTTGCGCCAGAGATGCTTCGGGAATGGTGGGAATGGACACTGGAGACTGCGCGGCAGGAGGAAAGGCAGGGCAGCGATGTGGCCCGGCAGTACCTTGCGGATCTCGACGAGCGACGGCGGCGCGAGTCAGACGCCTTCCTACCCGCCGCCCGGGACGCCTTTTTCCGGGACTTCTCGTTTGCGATGGTCGGCGCGAAAGATGCCGCTGGAGCTTTTCTGCACCGCAGCCGGTTCTACTCACTTCCGCCTGCTGTGCAAGAGGAGTATACGCGCCGCGTGGTGAGCTATGTGACGCAGCTGGCAGAGGATCTGGGGCTATACGGCTGAATCAACCCGGTTCATGGTCCCCCGTTCGCACCCCGCAGCGCGCTAGGGATTGTCGCATTTTGCCGTTGCGTGGTATAATCCGGCGGTGCATGTTGCAGTGCTGGAGGATGAATCGGGCGGGTGTGCCCGATTTTGTTTTGTGTGGAGCGGCGCCCCCCGGCGCCAGCCTCCGGCAGGGGAAGGTGTTGTTATGAAAGCCGGAATCCATCCCAACTACGTTGACGCAGAGATCGTCTGCGCGTGCGGAATGGTTTACAAGACGCGCTCCATCAAGCCGGAGATCCGTGTGGAGATCTGCGGAGCTTGCCATCCGTTCTTCACGGGGAAGCAGAAGATCGTGGACACGGAGGGGCGCGTGGAGAAGTTCCTGCAGCGCTATGGAATGAAGAAGGAAGAGGAGGCCGGGGCGCAGTCCGGTTCCTGAGCCATCGCGCGCCTGCCTCTGACATCCGAATCCTGCACCCGGCTCGTGTGCCCGGGCGCAAGCCGCCGAGAGGCGGGGGAGTGAGGTCTTGTCCGGCGAACCGTTGATGTACGGAGGTCAGGCGGTGATCCGGGGGGTGATGATGCGCAGCCCCCGGTTCTTTTCGGTCGCATGCCGCCGCGAGAACGGCGAAGTCTGCGTCCGGGTGGAGCCTGTCCCCTTCCACAAGCGTCCCGCAGTCCTGAAATGGCCGCTCGTGCGCGGGGCGATGGCGCTGGTGGACGCGCTCAGGCTGGGAGTGCGCGCTCTCCTCTGGTCCGCCAGCATCGCCGTTGAGGATATCGAACAGTCGGACTCCGCCGCATCGAAGCGGCAGAAGAGGGAGGCTGAGCGGGCGCGGCGCATCGCGGGAAGCGCCATCAATGATATCGCCGTCGGCGGAGCGCTGGTCAGTGGACTAGGCATCGGCATATTCCTGTTCATCATCCTTCCGAACCTGATCTCCGGTTGGCTGCATCCGGGCCTGATCCAGTCCCGCTTTGCGCTGAATGCGGTGGAAGGCGTGCTCAGAATCTCCTTTTTCCTAGCGTATGTCTCGCTCATCGGATTGATGCCGAACATCCGCGAGGTGTTTCAGTATCACGGCGCAGAGCATCGTGCCATAAATACCTTTGAGGCGGGGCTTCCGCTGGAGTTGGACCAGACCCGCGACTTCGGCGTCATTCACGTGCGCTGCGGGACGAATTTCATCCTGATCGTGCTTGTGCTGAGTATTTTCGCGTTCTCGTTCCTGCCATGGAGCAGCCCGATCGAGCGCGTTCTGATGCGGCTGGCGTTGCTTCCGGTCGTGGCGGGCGTCGCCTACGAGATAATCCGGTTCGCTGCCCGCAGACCCGGCGGGTTGCTAAGGGCCCTGCTGGCGCCGGGATTGTGGCTCCAGCGCATCACCACCCGCCCGCCGTCTGATGATCAGGTGGAGGTGGGCCTCACGGCCCTGAGGGCGGTCATCGAGGCCGAGAACGGCGAAAAGCAGAAAGAGGCGGCAGAGCCCTCCCCGGCGGCTGCCGCAGGCTGAGGTTCCATGATAGATGCGCTGGAAGCGGTCGAGCGCCGCTTCGAGGACATCACCCGTCAGATGAGCGACCCCGAGATCGCTGTGGACCACGCGCGTCTGCAGCCTCTTGCCCGCGAGCACGCCCGCCTGCAGCCCCGTGTGGACGCCTACCGCCAGCTGAAGAAGCTTCGCGCAGAGATCGCGGAGACAGAGTCGCTCCTGCGGGACAACTCCACGGACCAAGAGCTTCGCGAGATGGCCGAAGCCGAGCTGAACGAGCTTCGCCGCCGGGAAAGCGAACTGCAGGAGCGTCTGAAGATCCTGCTTCTGCCTTCGGACCCGAACGACGAGAAGGACGTCATCTTGGAGGTGCGCGCGGGAACGGGGGGAGACGAGGCCGGCCTCTTCGCGGGAGACCTGGTCCGGATGTATACCCGTTTTGCCGAGCGCCGGGGATGGAAGGCCGAAATGATGTCCTGGACGGAGTCTTCCGCAGGGGGGTTCAAGGAAGCCGTCCTCTCCATTCAGGGGCCGGGAGCATACAGCCTGCTGAAGTTCGAGAGCGGGGTGCACCGGGTGCAGCGGGTGCCGGTTACGGAATCCGGTGGGCGCATCCACACCTCGGCGGCCACGGTGGCCGTGCTGCCGGAGGCGGAAGAGGTGGAGGTGGAGGTCGATCCGAAGGACCTTGAGGTGGATACCTTCCGTGCCTCCAGCGCCGGCGGACAGCATGTCAACAAAACGGACTCAGCGGTCCGCATTACGCACATCCCCACAGGCATTGTGGTGAGCTGTCAGGACGAGCGCTCCCAGACCCAGAACCGCGAGAAGGCGATGCGGATGCTGCGCGCGCATCTGCTGGAGCGGCAGCGGCGTGAGCAGGAGGAGGCGCTGGCCACCTCCCGCCGCCTGATGGTGGGCTCCGGCGACAGAAGCGAGAAGATTCGCACGTACAACTTTCCTCAGGGGCGGGTCACCGATCACCGGATCGGAATGACCGTCTACAACCTGCAGGAGTTCTTGGACGGCGACATCCAGGAGATGCTGGATGCGCTGGTCCGCCACGACCAGGCGCGCAGGCTGGCCGAGGGTGAGGCGGGGGACTTGTGAGCCAGGCGGCCGCGGCGCGGAGTGTGTGGTCTCTGCTGGATGAGGCGCGGCGCCGGCTGGCAGAGGCAGGTGTCGAGACTCCGGGGCTGGACGCGCAGCTGCTTCTGGCGGAGGCGATGGGCTGCTCGCGTGCGGCATTATTCGCCCGCTCAGGGGATTCTGTTGTTCCGGCTGTCGAGGAGGTCTTCCGTTGCTTTCTGGAACGCCGCGCCGCGCGCGAGCCGGTGGCCCGCATCCTTGGGCGTAAAGAGTTCTACGGTCTTTGCTTTGCCGTGACCCCAGACGTGCTGGTTCCCCGGCCTGAGACCGAGCTGCTCGTCTCGCTGGGTTTCGAGCGGCTCCGGGCGATGAAAGGGCCGGTGCGCGCGCTGGATGTGGGCTCCGGCTCCGGCTGCGTGTCGGTCTCCCTGGCAAGGCTCGCCCTAGATCACGGTCTGGACCTTTCCGTGACCGCCGTAGACTCCTCCGCGGGAGCTCTGAACGTGACGCGGCGGAACGCCGAAGCCCATGGTATGGCCCCCTACACCCGTTGCGAACTTGCAGATGCGCTGGATCCCGGGTGGTCTCCCCGGGAAGCGCCCTTTCACCTGCTCGTCTCCAATCCTCCGTATGTGGCCTCGGGAGAGATAGATCGGTTGCAGCCCGAGGTCTCCCGGTGGGATCCGCGCGAGGCGCTGGACGGCGGCGTGGACGGGTTGGATTTCATCAGGGGTTTATTGAGGCGCATCCCCGGCCTGGTGGCCGGAGGCGGGGTGGTTCTTCTGGAGGTTGGGGCAGGGCAGGCTGCGACTGTAGAGAAGATGGCAACGGCAGCCGGTTTGCAGTTCCTGACCACACACCCCGACCTTGCCGGTATCCCGCGCGTGGTGGAGCTTTGCAGACCATGAAGCTTGTCAAACTCTCTGCATCCGGCCGGCTCACACCGCCCGTGCACGATGAGATCGTCAAATGCATCCAGGATGGCGGGGTCATCGTCGCGCCGACGGATACCGTCTACGGGCTCTTCTGCAATGCACTGGACCCCGTGGCCGTGGAGCGGGTGTGCGCGATCAAGGGACGTGAGGCGGCCCGGGCAATGCCCGTCGCCGTGGCGGGCGTGGACGCGGCCCGGCTGCTGGTCCGGGATGTGCCGGATGCTGCCCGCCGCCTCATGGAGCGGTTCTGGCCCGGGGCTCTGACCATCGTCCTGCCGGCGGTTCCCGGCCTTCCAGCCCCTGTGGCGCCGGAGGGGACCGTGGGAGTGCGTGCCCCCGGCCACGGCTGGCTTCTCCGCCTTCTGCGGGACACCGCTCTTCCCCTGGTGGCCACCAGCGCCAACCTCTCGGGCGGACCTCAGCCCACCTCCCTGGATGTGGTGGCGCCCGAAGTGCTCGAAGCAGTCTGTTTTGTGGTGGACCAGGGTGACCTGCCTGTCGGCAAACCCTCTTCCGTGCTGGATCTATCCGGCGCCCACCCGCGCCTGCTGCGCGAAGGAGTCCTCTCGGGGGAGGAACTTTCGGTTGCGCTTGGCGCTCCGATTCTCTAGAATGCTTCGGGCACTGCTGCGATCCTCCGGGCTTTCCGCCTGCGTATAGACTTCAAGCAAGGAGGCTCCTCAGAACACTTTGGGCGTTACCTTCAGGTCTGCTGTCATTGGCGTCATCCTCGTCGCCGTCGTCTGCTGGGTGATCACTTCCGCCGAATGCGTCAGCGCGCGCATCCAGATCGGCTTTCTGCAGCTTCCACCGGTCGTGCTAGGGTTCCTGGTCTTCATCGTGCTGGCGAACACCGTGGTACGGCGCATCAGCGCCCGCCTGGCTCTGACGAACGCCGAGAT
>CALCJH010000358.1 GCA_937967775.1 uncultured bacterium
GCCCCGCTACAGCCTTCTGGACCGGTCCATCGAGCAGGATGTCCTGCCGTTCTGCCGCGACAACGGCATCGGCGTCATCGTCTACAGTCCCATTGCCCAGGGACTGCTCACGGGCAGGGTGACGCCGGATCGGGAGTTTCCTCCCGGCGATCTCCGGGCCTCTCATCCGTGGTTCACTCCCGAAAACCGCCGAAAGGTGCTGGAGGCTCTTGAGCAGATCCGGCCTGTTGCGGAGAGTCACGGCTGCACGTTCGGCCAGCTGGCCATTGCGTGGGTTGTGCATCAGCCGGGGGTGACATCGGCCATCGCCGGAGCCCGCACTGCGGATCAGGCGCGGGAGAATGCCGCTGCGGCAGATGTCCGGCTCTCTCCGGATGAGCTGCAGCGGATCCGCCAGGTTTTCGAAGGGCTGGAACTCAACTGATGCGACAGCAGTCTGGCCCTCGCCGTGTTGAAAGGAGTATCAGAAGCCGTGAGTGAGTTCAAACCTCAGTTTCTGCACTGCCGCATCCGCGTGCGGGACCTGGAGAGGTCGGTGCGCTTTTATGCGGAGGTCTTCGGCTTCCGGGAGCTGCGCCGCAGCATCTCTCCGGCCGGGAATCAGCTCTGCTTCCTGGAGCTGCCGGACAACCCTACCAAGCTGGAGCTCTGCTACAGCCCGGATTTCGGGGACTTCGACTTCCCGGAGGATATCTTCCACTTCGCCTTCAGCGTGCCGGATCTCGATGAGTTCCGGCGGAGGTGGGAGCCGGAAGGCATCGAGTTCTGGCCGTCCGAAGGGCCGGTCAACGGCGTGTTCTATTTCATAGATGACCCGGACGGCTACGAGATTGAGGTGATGAAAGTCTGAAGCGCCGCCGCCAAAGCGCGCTTTATCGTTCCTTTTTTCATAGAGCACACAGACCGGGGCTGATACACTGACTGGCAGACCAACCTGTTTATTGCGGAGGTTTGCCGATGTCAGAGGAAAAGACGGCCGTCGCTCCCGGGGCTGAGACCGAAGGCGGCATCACTTCCAGTTACGCCGTCGATGACGGCGTTCAGCTGAAGGTTCCGTACTCTTTCTTCGGGTCCATCTACGGGGAGGAGGAGAGACAGGCTGCTTGGGAGGCCATGCAGCAGGACACCCTGACAATGGGCCCGCAGGTGGCGACATTCCAGCGCGAGTTCGCCGCTATGTGCGGCGTGAAACACGCCTTCGCTGTGACTAACTGCACCACAGCGATGCACGTCGCCACTCAGGTCTTCGGCATCGGCCCGGGCGATGAGGTCATTGTCACCCCCAATACCTTCATCGCCACCTCGCTTGTGATTTTGAAAGAGGGCGGGCGGCCGGTCTACGCGGATATTGACCCGGTCACCTTCAACATAGATCCTGAGGATGTCGCCCGCAAGGTCACTCCGCGCACAAAGGCGATCTATGTGGTCCATTACGGCGGCCAGATGTGCGACATGGAGCCCATCATGGAGATCGCCCGCCAGCATGGTCTGTTTGTGCTGGAGGACTGCGCCCATGCGCCAGGGGCTTTCATTTGTCCCCCGGAGTGTCCCAAGCCCGATCTTGACTGCCCTCTGGAGCCCCGGCAGCCCTGCAAGCGCCGTATGGCCGGGGCAGTGGGGGATGTGGGCTGCTTTAGCTTCCACTCACTGAAAAATATGACCACCTGCGGTGAGGGGGGGATGATTACCACCAACCGCGACGATTTCGTGGATGCTATCGAAAAACTCCGGTGTATGAACCTGCAGCACTGGCCGGATCAGAAGGATTACTGGATTCCGTCACATTTCGACGTCGTTGACGTCAACGGGCGGTGGGGCAACAACTACAGGATGAACGAAGTGCAGGCGGCGGTGGGCAGAGCGCAGCTGCGCCGGCTCCACGAACTGAACCGCAGGCGCCGCGAGATCGGCCGGCGCATCACCGCGGGGATTGAGGGAATCCCCGGGATTACACCGACACGCGAGGCACCCTACGCCTACCACGTCTATCACCTCTATACCCTGTGTGTTGAAGAAGAGGAGCTTGGCGCCAGCCGTGACGACTTTATGCGAGTCCTCTATCGCGAGGAAGGGGTGCAAGGAATCCTCCACTACCAGCCCACATACCATTTCACCGGTCTGAAGAAGCTGGGCTATGCGGACAACCTCTGCCCCGTCGCCGAGGAGTTCTTCTACCGCCGGGAGATCAACCTTCCGATGCATCCGCGGCTTACCGACCGGGAGATCGAGGATATGATCTCCGGCATCCGCAACGCTGCGGAGAAGGTCCGGAAACGCTGAAATGCCAGACGCCGGGTGGGAAAGAGGATCAGGGTGGGTGCGTCAGAGCGCCTGACGCACCCGCCTCATGGCTTCCTGGACATTCTCACGGCTGTTGAAGGCGCTGACACGGATGTAGCCTTCGCCGGCTGCGCCGAACCCGCTGCCGGGCGTGCAAACAACATGTGCCCGTTTCAACAGCGTATCGAAGAACTCCCATGACGGCATCCTGCCGGGAGTCTCCACCCACACGTAAGGGGCGTTGACGCCGCCGAAAACAGTCAACCCCGCTTCCTGAAGTGTCTCGCGGATGATGCGGGCGTTCTCAAGATAAAAGGCGATGATCTCGCGCGTCTGCCGTCTGCCTTCGGGCGAATAGACAGCCTCCGCCCCCCTCTGGGTGATATAGGAGACGCCGTTGAACTTGGTGGTGTGCCGCCGTGTCCACAGAGCGTGGAGCTTCACCGGCCGTCCATCCTGCGTCCGAGCCTCCAGATCGGAAGGTATCACTGTGAATGCGCAGCGTACCCCCGTAAAGCCCGCCAGCTTGGAGAAGCTGCGAAACTCTATCGCGACTTCGCGCGCGCCGGGAATCTCGTAGATGGAGTGGGGGATCTCTGGATCCTGAATGAACGCCTCATAGGCCGCATCGAACAGCAGGATGGAGCCGTTGTTGCGGGCGTAGCTGACCCACTCCTCCATCTGCGTGCGCGTTAGAGCCGTGCCGGTGGGATTGTTTGGCGAACACAGATAGATGACGTCCACCTTTTCTTCCGGCAAAGGAGGGTTGAAGCCGCTCGCAGCCGAGGCTTTCAGGTAGACCAGCCCCTCGAACTCCCCCGATTCGTTGGCCGGACCGGTGTTGCCGGCCATCACGTTCGTGTCCACGTATACCGGATACACCGGGTCCGTCACGGCGATCCGGTTGCCGGGGCCGAAGATCTCCAGAATGTTGCCTGTGTCGCACTTGCTCCCGTCCGAGACGAAGATCTCCTCCGCAGAGATGTCGCACCCGCGCGACTGGAAGTCGTGCTCTGCGATGGCTTCCCGCAAGAACTCATAGCCCTGCTCCGGGCCGTATCCGCGGAAGGTCTCCCGTTGCCCCATCTCCTCCACGGCGCGGCGCATGGCTTCCGTAATGGCAGGAGGCAGTGGCTCCGTGACATCCCCGATGCCGAGACGGATGACCTTGGCGTCCGGGTTCTCTTCGCAGAAGGTTTTTACACGCCGGGCGATCTCCGGGAAGAGATAGCCGGCCTTCAGCTTCAGGTAGTTCTCGTTGGCGTAAGGCATAGCGCTACAGTATACACTGGACTGTCAGTCGCCTTGTGCCAGCAGATCCTGCACCTCGGCTTCCGTATACAGCTCGCCGTCCGCCGTGATATACATCGCGCCGTCGCACCGGATGTGCCGGGTCCGCGCGTCGGGAAGCCCCAGCCGCCCGGAGTCCCTTTTCTGGATGTCTGTCCCTTCCAGCGCTCCCAGTGCGAACTGCAGGCCCCTTCGAATTTCACCACCAGCCCTGCGGCCGGTTCGTCCACTTGCCACGAGGTTACCTTTTGCCCCAGCAATGGTCTCAGTGCCTGCTCCAGTCCTTCGGACTCATCCTCCCACCGGGCCAGAATGGCATCATCCCGTGTCAGTTCCCACCGGGCTAGATGGGTGCTTACGTAGGCGGGGGGCGGTCCTTGTCGGCGGGCGCAGACGGGTCGGCCTCGAACTGCAGGATCACGCTATCCCCCGCGCCGAGCCAGCCTGATACGCAGATCCGGTCCTGCACCCCGATGTTCAGTGCAGCGACCAGACCTGTTCCTGTCAGCTTTTCCATTGGCGCCGCTACTTCCGGAGCGGGTCTGGCGCACGGCGCGTCATAATGGCTTCTCCCACTCCTCGAAGACCGCCGCTACGTTTTCCGCGGGAGTCTCCAGTCCCCATTCGCACTGGGCGATCACTCCGCCCTGTCCTCGGTCCAGAGCCGCGCGGACACGCCGGACCGCGGTGCGTACGTCTTCGGGCGTCCCGAACGAAAGGACCTGCTGACGGTCAATCTCGCCCCAGAACGTGATCTTCCCGCGGTACAGCTCCCCGAGCTTTTCGATGTCCATACAGAACAGCTGAGAGTTCACCGCGTCAATCCCGATCTCGATGAGATCCGGGTAGATCGCCTCAATGTTGCCGTCGGAGTGGAAGAACACGTATTTCCCGGCCGACTTCAGGATGTTGCAGTAGTCGCGGTAGAGCGGCTTGAAAAGATTGCGCCACATCTGCGGGGAGATGAGGAGCGCTGTCTGCGATCCCCAGTCGTCCATAAACTGCACCCCGTCTACGTCTGTCGCGGCCCACATCTCCATTTCACGGCAGTAGAAGTCGTGGAGCATCCGGATGAGGGTCTCGATGGCGGGCTCCCCGTAGGCCAGATCCATCAGCAGCTGCTCGGTACCTCTCAGGAACTGCAGACGCTCGAACGGCCGTGTCTCGGTGCCGACGCGCATGAACAGGTCGGATTCCGCACAACTCCGGTTCACCTGCGAAAGGTCCGCATTGTCCAGCAGCTCGAATGGCGGCCGGTAGCTGGAGACGTCCGCCAGATCCTTGATGGCAGGCTCTTTGACCTCGCCCACGACGCCATCCTCGGCCACGTGCCAGACGCAGCCCCAGGCGTCCACGTATTGGCCACGCCGGCACGGCTCGCCCTTCGCTCGCTCTGCTTTACCGTACCGGTAAGCCGGAGCGCCAAAGTCCGGAGGAAAACGGCGCAGGAGGGATTCCAGTTCCTCGGCGCGGAACCAGTGAACTCCGGGGAGCGTCCAGAGGTCCCTGGGCACGCGCTCCACGGGGCGATGTTCAAGGGTCAGTCTGACGAGTTCGCGTGAAGTCAAAGGATCGGCAACCTCTCAGCGGCGCTCTCTCGCTTGCTGGAGCGCCGGGATCTCCGTGCGTCTCTCTTCCACACTCCCGCCATTATATCTGCCGGCGCTGGTGCGGGCAATCGCCTTATTCCCGGGTCGCGCGGTGATTTCGAAGCGGGTATAATGCCCCGCAGCTGGCGCACCTGCCTGCGAATGGTCCGCCGCTTTGTATTTCCTGGAGGATTCCTGAGCCTTGCGCTGGATCCGTGAGCCGTTCAGCGGCCTCTCGCATTTTGCCGGTCTGGGTCTGTCGGTCGCCGCGCTCGCCGTGCTCGCCGTTCTGGCGGCCGGGAGTGCCTGGAGCGTCACGGGTGTCGCCATCTACGGCTCCAGCCTCATCTTGCTGTATCTGGCCAGCACGCTTTACCACAGCCTGAGCGTTCCACCGCACTGGGAGAGGCGCCTGCAGCAGTTCGACCACATCGGCATCTATCTGCTCATCGCCGGGACGTATGCCCCGGTCTGCCTCACCGTGCTGCGCGGGGGATGGGGCTGGAGCCTGCTGGGTGTCGAATATGCACTTGCTGCCACGGGCATTGGAATCACCCTTCTGTGGAAGGACGCTCCCGTGTGGGTCAGGATGGTCCTCTACATCCTGATGGGCTGGCTGGCGGTCATCGCCATTGCTCCGCTGGCAGCTTCACTTCCTCCGGCAGCTTTTGCCTGGCTGGTAGCGGGCGGTGTTGTGTACAGCGTCGGTGCGGTCATTTTCGCGCTGGACCGGCCGCACCTCTGGCCGGGGCGCTTCAGCGCCCACGATCTGTGGCATGTCTTCGTTCTGGGCGGCAGCATCTGCCATTTCGTTGTTGTTCTCCAGTCTGTCAGTGGAGCCTGAGTCCAGCGGAGCGCTCCGAGGGAGATAAGATCGTGAAGCCTGCGCACCTCATCTGTTGTCTGGGCATCTGTGTTCTTGCGGCCATCCGTGGAGATGCGGCTGTTCCTCCCGGAGCGGAGGCCCAGTATTACGTCAATGCCGGATCGGAACATCAGACCGTCCCGGTCCGCCGCGTCCGCATCGTCGCCGGAGCTTTGGAGCGCGTGGGAAGCCGCTCTTACCAGTGGTGGGAGATGATCCTGGAGAAGCCCGGTCCGGAGGCCATCAATGTGGAGGACGGTCCCCGGGTATTCGGCGTCAGGGTATTGAGCGAGCGGGTGCCGATGACCGGTCCGGAGGGGGTAGGGGATGTCGCGCGCTACATCTACCGACCGGTGGACGGCGGTCCCATTGAGTATGTCAATGCGCTGACCGGGCGGGCGGCACTCTCCGAGCATTCTACCTTTACTCGGGATTTCTTCCCGCAGCCGGCGGATTTCTCCCGCTATACCGGAGGCTTTGCGGATACCGGACGCCTGTTCGGGCACACGCTGGTGCGCTACCCTGTGCGTCCTTTTCCCTCGCTCAGCTTTGAGAACCTGCGCATTCTGCGTTTGCGGGAGGACCTGCGCATCGGCTGGCACGTTGATATGCGCGAGGACGGCGACCTTTCCGTTCCCGTGGAGGAGCGCCACGGCCAGCCTCTGACCAGGGAGGAGTATGCGGAGCTCATCCAGGCCGGAGCCAACTACTTCCACCCGCCGACCGCAGAGGCGGTCAGCTGGATCCGGGACGAGCCCGTCTACTGGAATGGCCCGGCGCGTTTCCCGGACGACTTCTACCGTTCCAACTATGCTCCCACTCACTTCTACATTGACGAGCCGGCCATCCGCTTCGGGTGGGACAAAGAGATCCCGGGGCAGCTTCCCGGGCCGGAGGCGTTCGCCAACGCGGTGCAGATGCGCGTGGAAGGACTTCAGCGTCCGGATCGCAGGATGATGAAGATGCAGGGGATCGAGAATGCGGGCGCGATGCATCCCCTCCTGGATACCTGTCCGTCCTGGGAGACTTTCCTGTGGACCGCCGCCTATCAGATGGCCGGGGGTGCGAGCGCGCTTGTCTATGAAGGGCGCTATGTTCGTCGGGGCTACGGCTGGGCGCCGGAGCTGCTGCTGGGGGAGGGGCTGGAGGGTCTGGACGATCGCCAGCAGTTCGACTATTTCAACTCGTTCCTGCGGGGAGCGGCCCGGCAGTGGGATCGGGAATGGGGCGTCAGCGTCTACCCGGAAGGCGACCCGGATCTGATGGTGCCCGCCTTCGCGCGCGCCTATGACCAGGGCGCGCGCAACTTCTGGTTCTGGGGAGGACCCGGGCTGGAGTACACCCGCAAGGTTCAGGTCTTGCGAGGGCTGAAGGCACATATCGAGAGCCACCCTCGCCCTTCTCCCCGCCGGGAACGCAACGCTCTGGCAGAG
>CALCJH010000359.1 GCA_937967775.1 uncultured bacterium
TCCGATCTGGATGCCGTCCTGGCGGCAAATCTGCTCTCGGCGTTCAGCGTCACGCGCTCGGCCGCGAAGACCCTGATGAAATCCGGAGGAGGAAGCATCGTGCTGGTGTCCTCCGCCGCGGCCCGCGTGGGGCTTGCCAACCACGAGGCGATAGCGGCGGCCAAGGCGGGAGTCATCGGCCTCACCCTCTCCGCCGCGGCCACCTTCGCCGGATCAGGCATCCGGGTGAACTGTGTGGCTCCAGGTCTGGTGCGCACTCCGGCCACAGCACGCATCACAGCGAACGAGGCAAGCCTGAAGATGTCCGAGCAGATGCATCCCCTGGGTCGCATCGGCGATCCGCAGGATGTCGCCTCCGCCATTGCCTGGCTGCTGGATCCGGAGGCGGGCTGGGTGACAGGTCAGGTCATCGGTGTGGACGGAGGACTGGCCACGGTGCGCAGCCGGGGCACTTAGCTCAAGCTTCGCTCGCGGACAAATGTGCCCCTGCAGGGACCTGATCCCCACAGGGGCATTGTGATATGCGCGGATTTTCCTTCAGTGATTGTGTCCCGCGTGTTCGTCTTTCTTGCCGGAGGATCCATCCGGCTTCACTGCGTACTTCGCGGGGTTCTCATCGAACTTCTTCCGGCAATCGTCCGAACAGAACGCATAGGTCTTCCCCTCGTAGGTCACATTCAGACGCTCCGGAAGGTATCCGCCCATCTTGTGCCCGCCGTCCACGTAGCAGACCCGGCAGTACTGATCAACCGCGTCGTCCGGAACGGAGCTCATGTCCTGTGTGGGCGCTGGAGGAGGTGGTGGAGCCTCGGCACTCTCCTTGCCGCATCCGGCAGTGACGGCCGCAAGGGCGGCAATGAGCACGACGGGAAGCATCAGCTTTCTCATATACGATCTCCCTTCCCTTCCATCAGGGACGCCAGTTAGAATCCCAAGGGGCCCAGTCGCTCCGCCTGATGTCGGTGTCCTTCACCCAGCGGGCGTGACCGTCCGCAAAAGCAATGTTGGCGCCACCGTAGTGGAAATATCGCAGGCGAAGCTCCGGGCTGTCAACCGGAGCCACCTGTTCCGGTTTCCAGATGTGCGTCCCGTTGAAGCCCTCCGCCACCGCCACCACGGAGGATGGACTATACCGCCCGCCTTCGGGCGTGACCCCGAAGAGTCTGCCCTCCGGGGCGCCGTTCATGGTAAGGTTCCAGGCGTAGGTTCCCCGGATGCCTCCCCGCTCGAACGGGCGGACGGGATCCTGCGGCTTCTCCCAGAACAGGAGCCCTTGCGGCTCGGGGGTAGGCCGCCAGGACGGGCAGATGAAAACGCCATCCTCGCGCGTGTAGCGGTGGAGTGCCACCCACCAGTAGCCGTCGTCATCGTCCTTGCTGGAGGTGACATCGTGACAGACAGGATACCGCCCTTTGTAGTCCTGGGCATACATCATAACGGCCTGCGCCACCTGGCGCATATTGGAGAGACAGGCCGTCGCGCGCGCCCGCTCCCGGGCGCGTCCGTAGACCGGGAACAGGATGGCCGCCAGCACCGCGATGATCGCGATGACGGCCAGAAGCTCTACGAGCGTGAACCCCTTGCTGGAGGAAAGTCTTGAGTCCTTCATTGTTTTCTCCCGAAGTGAACCTTGTGCTGCGGCGTCCCGGGTGTTCTACACGAACGGCCGCAGGGGTGAATATCTGCGAGTCACTCTGCCGCGACCCGACCGTGGACCGGCCTGCGGCAGAGGACGCGCGAAAAGGGAGTCAGGACTCGACGGGAGGGGCGCGAAGTGACGGAGGGGATCGCCCGGCGAAAGGCTTCGGGATGAAATCAGGAGCTGCGACGTGATGACCGGTGCTAGGAGCAGGAAACAGGACCGGCTCCGCTGCCGGCAGCCCGAATGCGGCAGGAGGGGTATAGCGAGCGGCAGGACTGTCGTCCCGCGCCGCCTGCAGACTGCACCCGCAGGAACAGTTTTCCTGGTGCGAGACTTCAGGCTGGTCAGTGGAACAACAGCTCGCCTGCCGGACAGCATCCGGCCCGGCGGCCGCGCAGCAGCAGGCTGACATAGCCGGACCGCAGGCGCATGAGTTACCCCCGGCCAGGAGTCCGGCCGCGGTCAGGAGCGCGATCACCAGCGCCAGAGAGGTCCGGAAGCGCCTCATTGCAACTGTATTATACCATCGCTGCAGATAATGCGAATCAGTTGTATAGTCCTCCGTGGCGGAGCAAACGTCCCCGGGATACCATAAGCTGGAGATTCCCGCGAGAG
Organism: uncultured bacterium; assembly: GCA_937967775.1. GTDB lineage: Bacteria > Armatimonadota > UBA5829 > DSUL01 > DSUL01 > CALCJH01. The sequence goes on from CALCJH010000359.1 coordinate 2,258, forward strand.
ATGCGCTGTTCTGCCGCATATGTCCACATACCCTTCTGCGCGTCAAAATGCCCGTACTGCGATTTCAACAGCTACGCAGGCATCTTCCACCTTGCCGCGCGCTATGTGGATGCCCTCTGCCGGCAGATCGAAGAGAGTCCGCCGGCCGGTGACGATCCGCTGCGGAGCGTCTTCTTCGGAGGCGGCACTCCCTCGCTTCTGCCTGCGGAATCGCTGGTGCGGGTTCTGGAGGCGCTCCGGAGTCGCTTCGGGCTGGCAGAAGACGCCGAGGTGACCCTGGAAGCCAACCCGGAGAGCGTCGGTCCCGAGAAGTTGGCCAGGCTCCGGCAGGGCGGCTTCAACCGCCTGAGTATGGGAGCGCAGGACTTCGACGATGATCTCTTGCGTGTGCTGGGGCGGGCGCACGACCATCGCCGGTTCCTGCAGGCGTTTCAGGATGCCCGCGCCGCCGGATTCGACAGCATCAGCTTCGACCTGATGTTTGCCCTGCCCGGTCAGACCATGGACGGTCTCCGCCGGACGCTTGAGGCGGCCATCAGGCTCCACCCGGAACACATCTCGGCCTACTGTCTGACCATCGAGGAGGGCACGGCCTTCCACCGGATGCGGCAGGCGGGACGGCTGGACCTGCCCGGAGAGGATGAGCAGGCGGAAATGTTCCTGCTGACGCGCTTCATGCTGGAAGACGCCGGTTACGAGCATTATGAGATCTCCAACTACGCCCTCTCCGGCCACCGGTGCCGTCACAACGAGGTCTACTGGAGGAACGAGCCGTACCGCGGGTTCGGCCCGGGCGCGGTGGAGTTTGTCGAAGGAAGGCGAGTGATGTGGGAGCGGGACCCTGCAGAGTTCATCCGGCAGGTGGAGGAGAGCGGCCGCGCGAGGGAGGTCTTTTCGGAGGCGCTGGATGCCGAACGGGCTGCCGGCGAGTCTATGATGCTGGCGCTCCGGACCGCCGACGGAGCTGATCTGGAGGAGAT
>CALCJH010000360.1 GCA_937967775.1 uncultured bacterium
GGAGCGTCCGGCCGTGATCCCACGGTCCTTCCCGGCGGCCATCTGATGTCCGGCCGTCGCATAGGCGCCGCTCAGGCTCAGCCCCGGAGCCAGGGTGGTGGTCAACCCCACCCTGCCGCCGGCGCGCTCACCCAGACTCGACGAGCTTCCCCCGGAATCCGGTTTCAGAAGTAGAGCAGTCTCAAGCTTCGTGGTGGGCGAAAGCGCCGTCGAGCCAGTTAGGCCAAGCAGCGAATCGCTCCGCGCCGCATCGGCGCTGCCCTTCTGGGTGTACAACGTGGTAAGCTTCAGATTGCTGTTGCCCGAAGAATAGAGATCCAGCTCCAGAGGAACCATGAAAGTGACATCGTTCCGCACGGACGTTGCCGGATCCAGAAGATATTCCACCATCGCAAGGCTGGTCTGCGAAAGAGGCGACGTGAAGGCGATGTGCCCCTTTGCGGGATCCACCTGATAGTCCACACCGCGCAACGCTCGCCGGCCATCAATGATGACGGACTCCCGGTTAGCCGGGATACCTTTCCAGGAGAGAATGTATGGTCCGCGAGTCCGGTTGCCCTGGATAACATCCCGCACATAGCCCAACGGGAGATCCGACGAAGACGCGGCACTCAGTGTGGAAGCGGCGCCCAGAGGACCCGGCGTAGCGGGCGCGAGGCCCATGGAGGCAAACGCAGGCGCCGCCGCAGCCACGGCCACGGCGGTGATGACCATCATCAGCCCGCTTAGCATTCCCTTGCGCTTCATCGGTGCCAGAGTTCCTCTCCCACCATTAGACGGCCGGCGAGCCGGCAAGGTTCGCCTGCCAGGTCGCCGGAACACCTCGACAGGCAGTCTCTCATTATTCAGATACCCTGGAATGAGCAGCGGGCATCAAAAGCGATGATGCCGCTGCTCCACCTGCGGCGGACATCCCTTGTCCTACGGTGGTCGAGTAGCGCGGCCCCAACACACAAGCAGGGAAAGCCGCCACGGTCCACATCTGGCCGCCCAGGAGGTGGCAAGGCCCCCTCACACCTGACGGAAACTTTCGCGAGGGCAACCGGGATGCCGAAACGGACGCGGGCTGTCAAATCCCGGGAAAGGTCTCAGTCCCCCAGGCAGAGCCCGATGCGGCGGGCGGTCTGAATGAGCGGATGATCCAGCTCGATGGTCTTCTTCTTCCCCGCCACCTCCTCCAGCGGCACCGGGACCATCTTCCCATTCCGCACGGCCACCATCACGCCGTAAGTGCCCTCTGCGATCAGATCGGCCGCGGCCACACCCAGCTGGGTCGCCAGCACGCGATCCGTAGGCGAGGGAGTCCCACCGCGCTGGATGTAACCCAGCGTGGTGACGCGGGTCTCAGTACGCAGAGCCTTCTCGATCTGCGCCGCCAGCTGGACGCTGTTCACCGGTTCGGGCGGGGTGTCCGTCTTCTTTCCGGCAGGAACGGCCGGTCGGGCGCCCTCGGCCACCGTCACCAGGCTGAAGCGTCTGCCCTTCTGGCGGCGCTCCTCGATGGCCTCGGCGACGCGCTCGAAGCGGAACGGGATCTCCGGGATCAGGCAGACGTCGGCGCCGGCCGCGAGGCTGGCTCCCAGCGCCAGCCATCCGGCGTTGTGGCCCATCACATCCACAAGGATGGTGCGCTGGTGGCTGGATGCTGTGGTGTGCAGCCGGTCAATGGCCTCGGTTGCGATGCTCATAGCCGAGTCGTATCCGAACGTCACGTCCGTACCCCAGACGTCATTGTCAATGGTCTTAGGAAGGGTGATGACATTCAGCCCCTGATTCTTCAGCATCAGAGCGTTCTTTGCGGTGCCTCCGCCGCCGATGCAGACCAGGCAGTCCAGATTCAGACGGCGGTAGGTCTCCATTGCGGCGCCGGTCATGTCGCGAGTGGTGCCATCGGGCTGCGGCATTTTGTGCGGCTTGTTGCGGCTGGTGCCCAGGATGGTGCCACCGAGAGTCAACAGCCCCACCAGCTCGCGGTCGGTCAGGTGGATGACGCGGTTTTCCACCAAGCCGTTGAAGCCGTCCAGAATTCCCAGCACCTGCATGCCGTAGTTGGCGATGGCGGCCTTAGCCACTCCGCGGATGGCCGCGTTCAAGCCCGGACAATCGCCTCCGGATGTGAGGATGCCGATGCAGCTTGCCTTGCTCTGCCTGGCCATCTGACGCTGTTTCCTTTCCGCCGTTTGGATTCGCACTGCATTTTATCGGCTTGCGCGCTCGAGCGCCGCAGCCAGATACGCTGGTCGAGCCGTCCGCCAAAGCCGGACGAGTGGAAAACCACGCCCGGCACTGCCAGGTCTCGATACGCGCGCCTGCGGCGCGCTGCTCGACCACCGTAGGAGGATCTGCAGGATAGCCCCCACAGCCCAGTGGCCACAGGTTCCCAGTGGGGGAAACAAGCCTCTGACCGATGGTAGAAGTGCCCCGGCTCATGCCGGGGCCCCTTCCAGTGACGCTTCTGTCTACGGATCCTCGGCGCCGAGCAGCTGGAGAGAGTACTCCCGGGCTTCCTTCTCGTTGTTGGCGTTCTTGATGGGCGAAAACGGCCAGAGCCGGATCGGGTACTCGCCGGAGACGTTCCACATAAACTTCGGGACGATGGTCTCCGAGGGCTTCAGGAACTTGGCGTGCCCGTCACAGAACACCCAGTTGGCGCGTCCCAGATGAGCCTGAGCGCACCGGGCCACCCACTGCAAGTGCCAGACCCCGATCTGACTGATGCCCGTGGACATCTCTCCCAGCAAGATCTTGCTGGCCGGATCTTCGATGGTCACCTGCTTCATCCCGCGCGAAGGATCGCTGTCCGGCCCGTAGAATCCTGCGTCTGTGTAGCAGTTCATCGCGTAGCCAAGAGGCCTGGTCATCCGGCCCCAGCCGAAGTCGTAGCCGAGCCCCTGTCCCTTGCCAGGATCGCTCTGAGGTGTCTCCCGGGGTCGGGCCGGGCAAACGTAGGCCTCGTAGCTCTTCACATAAGGGAAGATAAAGTCGGCCCAGATCTGCAGCCCGAACCCCCAGTCGCTTTTCTTGCCCACCGAAAAGCCGTAGTAGAAGTTCGTGCAGGGGAGCTTGCCCTTCCAATCGTCCGCGTACAGCATCATGGCCGTTCCTAGCTGGCGGGCGTTGGCCAGGCATTTGGCCGACCGGGCCCGGTGGCGCGCCTGCGCGAACACGGGGAAAAGAACAGCTGCCAGGATGGCGATGATGGCAATGACCACCAGAAGCTCGATGAGGGTGAAACCCCGGGTCTTTCTGTAACCTGACATCTTCATGTGCCTCCTGGTTGCCCGGTCTAACGGGAGTGGCACAGTAGCGGGGAGTCGCAACCTGTCTCTTTCAGGGTATCGGACGCAGGCACGGACGTCATGAGATTCCGGGCCGGAAACTGCGGCCCCGCCGCGCCCCTTGTTCTTTTCGTGAAGAGTAGTACCAGAGTCCTCTTTTCGAGAGAGGCTGCGAAAGGCTATCATTGCAATGAGAGCGGGGGAAAAGCGCGCCGCGGCGGCCTGCGCGCCTCGCCCGCCAGATCTTCGCCCGGGATACAGCCGTCAGGCTTCGCGATAAAAGGGGGCGCCGGTTTTGCGTCTCTACACGAGCCCGGCGGCCTGCAAAGCGCAAAAGAGGTGCACTCTCGTGGGTGATGTGATCTCTGCTGAGTCCGCCACTACCTCCGGCAAGGTAAGGATCGGCGGCAGAAATACCGAGCTCGGCTTCTTCCGGGAGGTCGAACGCCTGAGCGGCCAGAAGCTGTCCGCCTGTTATCAGTGCGGCGAATGCACGGCGGGCTGTCCGGTTGCCTTCGCGATGGACTTGATGCCCAACCAGGTTACGCGGATGGCGCTCGCCGGGATGGCCGATGAGGTGCTCCAGAGCCGGTCCATCTGGCTGTGTGTCGGCTGTAATGCGTGTGTCACCCGCTGCCCCCGCCTGGTGGACCTTCCACGCGTGATGGACTCCCTCCGCCAGATCGCGACGCGCCGTGGGGTGCGTTGTCCGGAACCCGCTATCCGGGCGTTCCACGATACGTTTCTGCAGGGAGTGGAGCGGGGCGGCCGCCTGCACGAACTGGCTCTGGTGGCGGCCCTGAAGCTGAAGACAGGCCGGCTGTTCCAAGATGTGCCCGCCGGAATGGCTATGATGGCAAAGGGCAAACTTGCAATCATGCCGGAGACCCCGGAGGGCAAAGCGGAGGTCCGGCGCATCTTCGAGGAGTGTAGACGGCGCGCCAGGGAGGGAGATGGCCATGCAGGATAATCGAGCCTACGCCTACTACCCGGGATGCTCCCTTCACGCCACTGCGAAGGAGTACGACCTCTCGGCGCGGGCCGTCTGCGCGGCCCTGGGAGTGGAGCTCCGCGAGGTGCCCGGCTGGAACTGCTGCGGCGCCAGCAGCGCCCACGGCAGGGACCACCTGCTGAGCACAAC
>CALCJH010000361.1 GCA_937967775.1 uncultured bacterium
CCTGGACTCCATAGCATCGTCCCGAAGGGACGGGTGGCGTCTGGAGGGTGTGGTGGTGGTGGACAACGCTTCGGTGGACGATTCGCTTGCAGGCATCGGCGAGACGGAGCTTCCGCTGCGCGTTCTGACCAACAGCACCAACCGCGGGTTTGCGGCCGCCTGCAATCAGGGTGCGCGCCAGAGCGCTTCGGACTACCTGCTTTTTCTCAATCCGGACTGCGTGGTGGAGTCTGATGCCATCGCTACCGTGGTGGCTTTTATGCAACGGGAAGAAAATCCCGGAGTGGGAGTAGCGGGCGCAAGGTTGCTGGATGCCGGGGGGCGCACCTGGCGCTGCTGCTCCCGGCATCCGCGTCCTTCGGATTTTCTGAAAAAAGCGTCCGGACTGGATGTGCTGTTCCCTCGCTTGCGCACCCACTTGATGCGCGAGTGGGATCACGAAGAGTCCCGGCCGGTGGACCACGTGATGGGCTCCTTCTATTTCGTGCGGCGGGAGCTTTTTGAACAGCTCGGTGGTTTTGACGAGCGGTTCTTCGTCTATCTGGAGGATCTGGACTTTTCCGTGCGAACTGTGCATGCGGGCTACTCCGTCTACTACCTGGCCGAGGCGCGGGTGTTTCACCGGGGAGGCGGCACTTCGGAACAGGCGCGCGCGGAGCGTCTGTTTTATTCGCTGCGCAGCCGCCTTTTGTATGCATTCAAGCACTTCAACCGGGGCGGCGCGCTGGCGGTGGCGATTGCAACGTTGATGTGGGAACCGTTACCCCGCCTGGCCCGCGCGGCGCTGCGGGGAGGGAATGCGGCCGAAATGCGGGAAACGCTTCAGGCGTATACTCGTCTCTGGAGCTGGCTGCTGCGAGGAGCAAACAGAGAATGGGAGCGGTAATCCCCCGGGCATCCAGTATCACCCACCAGCACCTCCTCTCGGTGGTCAATACTGAGCTGTGTGAAGCAATTCCCGGGCGGACAGTTCGCATCCTGGACGCAGGCTGCGGCAACGGCAAGGTGGTTGCATATTTGACCCGTGCTCTGGGCATTCTGCATCCCGAGGTGGAGTGGGAGGTCTACGGCTTCGATGTCCATGATCACGGTGTGCAGGCGGAAGGCTATATTCAGCAGACACTGGACTTCCTCCACTCCGAAGTGCCGGGAGATTGAGTGGAAGGAGCGAATTGCGTGCGTCGGGACTACAGAGTCCTGGCCCTACGCGGAAGACTTTTTCGATGTGGTAGTATCCAATCAGGTGCTGGAGCACGTGCGGGACCACGCTCGCTTTTTCTGCGAGAACGCGCGGGTGCTTCGCAACGGTGGCTTCGCGGTCCATCTGTTTCCCCTCGGGCATTATCTCTACGAAACACACCTGAACCTGCCATTCGTGCACTGGATTGGCGATCACGACCTGGCCTTCCGGTATATCCGGTTTCTGAGCCGCCTGGGATTGGGGAAATACCGTTCGTCACGGCGCGCCAGCGGCGTTTCGCTGGACGAATACTCAGAACGGCACGCCGACTATCTCTACCACTACACATCGTATCTTTCGCAGACCCAGGCGCTTGGACTTGCACGCGCCGCCGGTTTGCGAGCATCCTACCGCTACACGCCCTATTTTTATGCGGCGAAGTTGAGATCGTTGCTTCGGCTCTCCCCCCGATATCTGTATCCGCGCCGAATAAGTGGGATCCTGACCTGGCTGGGGACGCTCATGCTCAGGCATCTGTCCTGCATAACCCTGTTTCTGGAAAAGAAGGAGACGTACCGCGGCCGATGAAGGTGCTTCTCCTCAGCCGCTATACCCGTCAGGCGGCCAGCAGCCGGTACCGTTCGTACCAGTATCTGCCCTTCCTGGAGGAAGAAGGTATCGCCGTTACACCCGCTCCTCTGATGGGCGACAGCTACGTGCGAGGACTGCAGGAGGGACGCAGGCAGATCGGCGCCGGGACGGCGGCCGCCTATCTGCGCCGGATACTGGACACTTTTCGCGCCCGGAGATTTGACCTGGTCTGGATCGAGCGCGAAGCCCTTCCCTGGTTGCCTCCCTTCTGCGAGCGGTGGTTGCGTCTCCAGCGAGTTCCGTACGTCGTGGACTATGACGATGCGGTCTTTCATCGTTACGATCTGCACCGCTCGGGAACAGTCCGGGCGCTTCTGGGCTGCAAGATAGATACGGTTATGCGGAATGCCGCCGTGGTGATTGCGGGAAACAGCTACCTGGCGGATCGCGCCAGGAAAGCCGGCGCCCCTCGTGTGGAGATCCTGCCCACCGTGATAGATCTGCGGCGTTACACGGGCCGCCCTGCCACCGAGCGGCCCCACGTCATAGGGTGGATCGGATCGCCCACCACAGCGGAATATGTCAACGAGGTGGCCGGACCTCTGGCGCGGGTTTGTCGGCGCCACGGGGCCCGGGTAAGGCTCATAGGCGCGCCAGCCGGTTCCGTCCCGGGGCTGGATGTCGAGTATCTGCCGTGGTCTGAGGAGGAGGAAGTGCCGAGGATGCTTCACTTCACGGTGGGCACCATGCCTCTTCCCGACACCCCCTGGACGCGCGGCAAGTGCGCCCTGAAGCTCATCCAGTATATGGGCTGCAGGCTGCCCTGCGTGGCTTCCCTGGTGGGGGCGAATCCCACTGTTGTGGAGCACGGCGAGACTGGTTTTCTGGCCCGGACGGAGCAGGACTGGGAAGATTCACTCGATCTGCTGCTGGAGGACGAATCCCTGCGTATCCGGATGGGGGAAGCGGGACGGGCGCGCGTGGAGGAGTGCTTCTCCCTGGAAAAGACAGCTCCGCGGCTTGCGGCTCTGCTGCGCGAGGCGGCATCCTGCAAAAGATAAGCCCCGCCGAAATCGGGCGGGGCTTGAAAGTCCCTGACGGGGAAACTGCCGATTCAGGCTCTGCGGCGGCGCAGCAACAGGCTGCCAAGCCCCGCCGCCAGTACCGTCATCGTGGCCGGCTCGGGGATGATGACCTGCGAGAACGACTGACCGATGTAGCTGATCTTGGCCGTTCCCTGCGGACCACCCAGCAGAGTGATGTCCTTGATGACCCGAACTGTCTCATAACCGTTCACGGGATCCTGAAGGAGCAGGTGATCCGTCAGCTTGGTGCCGATCGGCGTGGCATACACGAAGCCCTGCCCCACATTCTGAATCCCTACCAGGGCGGACTCCACGATCTGAGTCTGCCCGCCATCGAGGATGGCTCCGTTGAACGTCAGGCCGATGTCCACGATCCTCTTGAGCGGATCCAGCACCTTCACGTCGAACTTGATGTTGACATTGAGAACGGCGCCCGTGTTGGCAAACATCAGGCCCGTGAACTGGATGCCGGGATCCGGTCCGAACATATAGCCGGAAACGTCAATGGCGGCCGGGTCGAAGAAGAAGTCGCCAGTGCCGAAGGATACCAGCTGGAAGTTGCTGAACTCCTTGTCGTCGACGACGATGGAACCGTTGGAGTTTATCAAAGCGGACAGGCTCACCGCATTGGCAGACGCAGCCAGAACGGCCACGCCAACGGCTGCGATGAGAGCCGCTCTTGAAATAGCCCCCCACAGTCCCAGGTACCTGGAGGTCTTCATAATCATTCACTCTCCTTGCTGCTATCGACGAAGCAGACGTCTTGCCTCGTCAGAGCTATTGTAACACGAAAACGCCGACCCGGAGTACGGGTTTGACGAAAAATTTTCTGACAGCCTGTCCGTGGCCGGAAGCGACCGGCCACTCTCTGCGAATGTGGTGCAATATCCGTGCCACAGGCCAGATCTGCTCCTGTTGCTTTCAATCCTCCGGCCGATGGGGATAATCGGACTCGTCTATCCCTTCCGGCAGATACGAGAATATCTCGGCATTTTTCAGGAAGAACCGCAGTTTCTTGTCCGGCTTCAGCATCTCCTCTGGGAAAGCTTCCGTCTGCCAGCGCAGTACGTGCCTCACGGAATCTCCCCGGAATGCAATGCACTCCTGCCTCGAGAAGCCCGGGATCACCCTGTTGTAACGGTCCACGATCTCAGCGACGATGTATCCATCCCCGTGCGTCCTGGCGTTGATGGCGACGCGCGGGATGCGGAACAGCTCCCGGCGGCTGATGAAGGATCCTTCCGTTTCCCCGGCCCGAAGCGAACAGAATCCGTCCAGCCTCAGGGTGGCCAGACCGATCTCCCCCTTGATCCCTCTGTAGTCGTCATGGGGCTGATCGAAACCGCCGTAGTAGAAATACAGCAGGTCCCCGAGGGCCACCGGGGCGATAGCGGTAAACACCATCCCGTCGTCCCAGCTCCCGTCCGGCCCGAGTTCGAGGAACGGCTCCCGCGCAGGCGTGCGCGTCCAGTTGACCAGATTCCAGCTCCAGGCGAGCTGAACGTCAACGGTGCGGATACTGTCTTCCTGCGCCTCGTGCATCCGTGGCACGGCGTACTTGCCGTACTTGAAGAAGCGGGCGTGATAGATCCACGGCAGGCCGATATATGCTCCCTGATACGGGAAGACAGGCATCCCGTAGATCTGTATGGGGTCAGGGTCCAGGTCGTCGGGCGTGAAGACGGGGTGATCCATTAGGCGCGTCCAGTGGACGCCATCTTTCGATGTGGCCAGTCCTACCGACCGGTGCCGCCGCGCGCCCATCTTGTACATCGCGACATAGCGATCCTGGTAGGGATCCCGGAAGAAGTTCACCACGTCCGATGAGGAGAACAACCGCTCCCCGTCCGGCGGTGTCTGCCAGGTCCATCGCAGCCCGTCCGGCGAGTAGGCGTGGTGCGGGCCCTTTGGGCCGTACCCGTACATCACCCACTTTTTGTCTGGCGAATTCGGCTGCGGGACGCGGATGACGCTGGCGATGGAGCAGAGACCCTCCACCACGATGTTGTTAGCCTTTGAGCCGTTATACTCCACCAGCCCCAGCTCGGGCTTGACCCAGTTGATGCCGTCCGTGGACTCCGCATAGCAGACACGGCTGCCGTCGCCGATGATCTGGTACCACATCCGCAAACGTCCCTCATCCCACAGGACCGTGCCGTAGAGATACGGTCCCCATCCCTCCCATGGGCGGTCGCGGCGGAGCACCGGATTCCCGGGGTGCTTTTCCAACTTGTGGAACACCCGCTCAAGCCCGCTGGACTCCTCCACCACCATCGCATCCAGCATGAGGCGCCGGAACGGATAACTGCCGGCGACAGGATCGCCCTCCTTGGCGTAAGGAGATGCGGCCGCCGCATGTCCGGTGGACCCTGCCAGCAAGAGAAAGACTGCTGCAAGCGCGAATGTTATAGGATGAACCAATGATACTACCTCCTGGCTCGACACGTGCACAAACCTTCTGCAACCGATTGGACATCTCCTTCAGCAGGCGGGTTTCCAATAGCCGGGCGAGGGCTTGCCACCTGCGTCCGGCCGGGCATCTCCAAAACGAA
>CALCJH010000362.1 GCA_937967775.1 uncultured bacterium
TCAACTGAAGGCCATTTACACGGGCAAGATCAAGAACTGGAAGGAAGTGGGCGGCAATGACGCGCCCATCACTCTCTACAGCCGCGAGAACAACTCCGGGACCTATGTCTATTTCAAGGAGCACGTTCTGGAGGACGAGGATTTCGATCCCCGTGCCCAGAACATGCCCGGCACGGCCAGCGTGGTGAACGCCGTCGCCAAGGACAAGAACGGCATCGGCTACGGAGGTGTGGCCTACACGAAGGGAGTTCGGGACGTCCTGATCAGCAAGGACGAGTCCTCGGAGCCCGTCTCCCCCTCCGAAGATGCGATCAAGTCGGGCGCTTATCCTCTTGCCCGCGACCTGTATTTCTACACCGTCGGGGAGCCTACCGGTGCTGTAAAGGACTTCATCGACTGGTGCCTTTCGGAAGATGGGCAGAAGGTCGTGGAAGAGGTGGAGTATATTCCCATCCTGTAAACACGTGCGCGGGGTGAAGGAACAAGCCGGGGGCGATGCCATTGGTTGACGATGCAACAACGGTTGAGCGGGCGCCCGCGCGCCCGCTCACCGCAAAGCGGTTCCGTCCTTTCGAGGCGCTTGCGGAGAACATCATCTTCGCGGCATCTACCGTCTCCATCCTGGGGGTCTTCCTGATCTTCGTGTTCGTGGCAAGGGAGGCGTTGCCTCTGTTGACGAGCAGGCAGATCCAGGAAGAGGTGACGCTGAGCACCCTGTTCACCACTCGGATGTGGCAGCCGGTGGGTGTGGAGCCGAAATACTCCGTCATCCCGCTGGTCATCGGCACGCTGAAAGTGACCATCGTCGCGATCCTGTTCGCCACGCCGCTGGCCATCGGAGGAGCCATCTACACCGCCGAGTTCGCCCCCCGGAAAGTCCGGGAGCTGGTGAAGCCGGTCATCGAGATCCTGGCGGGTTTCCCGTCGGTCGTGCTGGGCTTCATCGCCCTGATGGTTCTGGCCACGTTCCTGCAGAAGATCACCGGTGTTCAGTCGCGCCTGAACGCCTTCGTGGGAGGGATCGCCGTGGGGCTCGCCATCACACCGGTCATCTTCACAGTGGTCGAGGATGCCCTGACCGCCATCCCGAAAGCGTTCCGAGAGGCCAGCCTTGCTCTGGGAGCCACGAAGGCGCAGACCGCTCTTAGCGTTGTGGTGCCGGCGGCCGCGCCGGGCATCGCCGCCGCCATCATTCTGGGCATCGGCCGGGGCATCGGCGAGACGATGATCGTGCTGATGGCTACCGGCAACGCGGCCATCATCTCCTGGAATCCCTTCGACAGCACGCGCACCATGGCCGCCACCATTGGTCAGGAGATGGCCGAGGTGGTGTTTGGTGATGCCCATTACACTGTGCTGTTTTTCATCGGAGTCATGCTGTTTGCCATTACGTTTGCCCTGAACCTGACTTCGCACGCCTTCGTTCGGCGCATCACGCGCAAACTGGGGAGCCTTAAATGAACGCGCCTGCCCGAACTCTGCCGCACGGGCGCGGTCCCCAGGTTGCCGCCGGATCCATCGCCATTCTTACGGGGATCTGCGCGTTCCTCATCGTGGCCATCGTGGTCATCCTGATGGGCATCATCATCTGGAACGGCGGCCCGCACGTCACCTGGGAGTTCCTGACAAAGGCGCCCGAGACGGGCATGACGGAGGGGGGCATCTTTCCTGCGATTTACGGAACGGTGCTGCTGGTCATTGTAATGGCCATCGCGGTGGTTCCGGTGGGCGCGATGACGGCCGTGTACATGCACGAGTATGCCCGCGGGAGGATGGTGGACATCATCCGCACGGCCGTGCACAACCTTGCGGGAGTTCCCTCCATCGTCTTCGGACTGTTCGGGCTGGGGTTCTTCATTCAGTTCGTGGGTCGCGGCGTGGACCGCGCCTTTTTCGGCGGGCAGCTGATCTGGGGGCAGCCGTGTCTGCTGTGGGCGGCCATGACGCTTGCGCTGCTGACCTTGCCCGTCGTGGTGGTCTCGACGGAAGAGGCGCTGCGCGCTGTGCCGGACTCCTATCGGGAGGGAAGCCTGGCCCTCGGCTCGACCAAGTGGCAGACCACCTGGAAGGTTGTCATTCCGCAGGCTCTTCCGGGCATTCTCACCGGGGGAATCCTGTCCGTGTCGCGCGGGGCGGGCGAGGTGGCGCCCATTCTTTTCACCGGCGCGGCCTACTTCCTGCCGGAACTGCCACGGACGCTGAACAGCCAGTTCATGGAGCTGGGGTATCACATCTTCGTAATGAGCACGCAGTCCGTCAACGTGGATGAGACCATGCCCATCCAGTATGCCACCACACTGGTGCTGCTGGTTTTGACGTTTGCGCTGAACTTCGCCGCCATTCTGCTTCGCAGCCGCACCCGCTCCAAGATAGAGCAGAGTTGAGGGGTGCACCCTTGCAGTTCGGCGGTCTGGTTTGCGGAAGGCTTAGATGTCTGATTCAATAGAGATGATGTCAGAAGAAGAACAAGTCGGTTCTCGGGTGAACGGACCGGCCCGCCCGGAGACGCTGCTCAATATCGAGCGTGTGAGAGTGCCGGATGACGGGCGGCCAATCGACCGTCCTGTGAAGCTTGCTTCGAAGCACCTCTCGCTCTGGTACGGGCCGAAGCAGGCGCTTTCGGACGTCAGCCTGGAGATCCGAAACTACGAAATCACGGCGCTGATCGGGCCGAGCGGTTGCGGCAAGTCCACGTTCCTGCGCGCCTTCAACCGCATGAACGACCTGATCCCGAACGTGCGAATCACAGGCCAGGTTCTGCTGGACGGGGAAGACGTCTACGGGCGTCGGGTGGATGTGGTGGAACTTCGCCGCCGGGTCGGGATGGTGTTTCAGAAGCCTAATCCCTTCCCCAAGAGCGTTTTCGAAAACGTGGCCTATGCCCCGCGGCTGAGCGGGGTGAAGAATATGGGGCGGTTGACCGAAATCGTAGAGAAGGCGCTGGAACGGGCTGCGCTCTTTGAGGAGGTCAAGGACGTCCTGCACAAAAGCGCTCTTGCGCTGTCCGGCGGCCAGCAGCAGAGGTTGTGCATCGCGCGGGCCCTGGCGGCCGAGCCCGAAGTGCTGCTGATGGACGAGCCGTGCTCCGCGCTGGACCCGATCTCAACGCTGCGGATCGAGGAGCTGATGCGGGAGCTGGCCAAGTCTATTTGCATTGTCATCGTGACGCACAACATGCAGCAGGCTGCGCGGGTTTCTGACAGGACGGGATTCTTCCTGCTGGGCGAGCTGATCGAATTCGGTTCCACAGACGACATCTTCACCCGGCCGGCGGACTCGCGGACGGAAGACTACATCACGGGGCGATTCGGGTAGAATTCAGACAATACGCAGGGCTTTCATCTGTCCCCTCCGTATCCGGCATCCCCGTTGCCGGCGTCCGCGCCCGAGGCTGAGCGCGGCGCCGCCTGAAAGGTTCCCAGACCAATGACGGTTCTCAGGCATACATTTGAAGAGCAGCTCACGGAGCTCCAGCAGGACATCCTGCGCATGTCCAGCGTGGTGGAGGACATGATCCGTCTCAGCATGCACAGCCTGGCCCACCGTGACGTGGACGAGGCGCGGCGCGCGCAGGAGATGGATGAC
>CALCJH010000363.1 GCA_937967775.1 uncultured bacterium
CCGTGGCGAGTACCTACGGGCCGTCCGTCAGGTGTGCAAGCTGTTCGAGGGCCGGCACGATGAGGTCATCCGCCAGCTCTCCGCGCAGATGGAGGAGGCTGCGGAGAATCTGCATTTCGAGCGCGCCGCCGCCCTGCGCGACCGCATACGCGCTATCTCTCAACTGGCCGAGCGCCAGAAGGTCTTCTCCGTGGACGGCACGGACCAGGATGTGATGGGAGTCGCGCGCGACGGCGGCGACGTGGTGGCGCATGTGTTCTTCATCCGGGCTGGCAGGCTGATCGGGCAGGAGAACTTCACGCTGGAGGCTGACCCCGCTGAACCGGATGCCTCCGTGGTGGAGCAGTTCCTAAAGCAGTACTACGAGGGGGCGGCCACCATACCGGCCGAGGTGATCATCCCCGTGCAGCCCGGGGATGCGGAAGCGATCCGCAACTATCTTACGGAGCGGCGGGGCAGGAGCGTACGCCTGACCGCGCCAGTGCGGGGGGGGAAGAGGAAACTGGTGGAGATGGTGACCCGCAACGCGGAGCTGGAGCTGAAGCAGCGGGTGTTGCGCGGTGTATCGGACCGCGCGCGGGCCGAGCAAGCGTGCATGGAGCTGGCGGAGGCCCTGGGCCTGGAGACCCCGCCTGTCCGCATTGAATGCTTCGATATCTCCAACCTGCAGGGCGGCTATGTAGTCGGTTCGATGGCTGTGTTCGAGGACGGTCTCCCGGCGCGCAAGGAGTACCGGCATTTCCGTGTTCGCACCGTGGAAGGGCAGGATGATTTCGCTAGCATGAGAGAGGTCATCAGCCGAAGGCTGGCGAACGCCCGCGAGGGGAGTGGGCGGTTCGGCGAGCTGCCGGACCTGATGTTGATAGACGGAGGCCGCGGTCAGTTGAGTGCCGCGCTGGAGGCGGTGCGGGAGTCGGGAATAGAAGGACTCTCAGTCGCTTCGCTTGCCAAAAAGGAGGAGGAGATCTTCCTGCCGGGCAGCCCCGACCCGGTGAGACTGGAGCGGCACTCGGCCGCTCTGCGGCTGGTGCAGCACGTGCGTGACGAGGCTCACCGTTTCGCTGTCACGTATCACCGGAAGCTGCGAGGGAAAGGCAGCCTGGCCTCGTTGCTGGACGGCGTGCCCGGTATCGGCCCGGCGCGCCGGGCCCGGCTCGTCCGGGAGTTCGGGTCGGTGGAGGAGATGAGAAAGCTCACCATAGAGGATCTGGCTCGCGCTCCCGGGATGAACCGCACTGTGGCGGCGGCCCTCTACGCGCGGCTGCACTCCGGCGAAAATGGTGAGGGGGCTCATGCGGCCTGAAGAAGGACTCCGCATGGGCAGCTACCAGACTCCCTGGGGCAGCGGCTGCGTGGCGTGCCGGGACGGGCGGCTGGTCCGCATCTGGCTGCCCGGAAGCGCGCCGCCGGAACTCATGGAGAGCGCTCCTGGCGGCGATGGGGACGCCTGCGCAGGGGCTTGCCGTCAGCTGGAGCAGTATTTCCGGGGCGAGCGGCGGAGCTTCGATCTGGAGCCGGACCTGAGTGGCGCTTCGCCGTTTTCGGCGGTAGTCCTGCGGGCGGCCATGCGCATCCCGTGGGGCGAGGTGCGCACTTATGGCTGGCTTGCGGCGGAAGCGGGCCGGCCCGGCGCGGCGCGCGCATGCGGTCAGGTGATGGCCCATAATCCCTTTCCGGTGCTCGTCCCGTGCCACAGGGTGGTTGCGGCAAACGGCGACGCTGGAGGATACTCCGCCGGGTTGCACTGGAAGCAGCGCTTGCTTGCTCTGGAAGGGTTCGACCTGGCGTTGCCGTCGGGCGCCTGTCCGGGCGGGGAGACGGGGAATGAGTGACAGAGTTAAAGAGATCCTGCTGAGGTGGGTGGCGCACGCATTGATCCTCTGGGCTGTGGTGGCCGCGGGCAAGGCATTGCACATGCAGATCAGCCTCAGAGGATTCTGGGACGCGGTTCTTACGGTCTTCGTGCTGGCCTGCGCCAACACTGTGGTTCGCCCGGTGATGAAGACCCTGCTTTTGCCTCTGAACTGCCTCAGCCTGGGGCTGCTGGGTTTCGCCGTGAATGTGCTGGTGCTGTGGGTGGTCAGTGAGCTGGTCCCCGGATTCGAGATCGGTTCCGTGGGCGCGGCGGTATTCTGCGCGGTGATGCTGAGTATCCTGGGAGGAATAGTGAACCGGTTCCTGCGGCTGGTCAGGGAGGATTGAAGTGTCCCGCGAGCTTGTGGTGGTCACGGGCATGTCCGGGGCGGGGAAGACCCTCGCCATCCACGTGTTCGAAGACCTGAACTTCTACTGCATAGACAATCTGCCCCCGGAGCTTATGCCGGAGGCTGCCCGTCTTCTGACGCAAGACCGCGCCGACGTGAAGGGCTTGGCTCTGGTGGTGGACGCGCGCGCCGGCGCGATGTTCGACCATCTCATCGAGACCTTCGACAGGATGCGGGAGTCCCCCGTGGACGGCTTCCAGCGCCCCAAGGTGCTGTTTCTGGACGCAAGCGACGAGGTTCTGGTCCAGCGGTTCAAGGAGACCCGCCGCCGCCATCCTCTGGTGACGGATACACGGGGCATTATGGAGAGCATTCGCTACGAGCGCGAGCTGCTCTCGCCGCTCAAGGAACGGGCGGACAAGATCATTGACACCACCAAGCTGGAGCCGCTGGGACTGCGCAAGACTATCGAGCGCTATTTCTCGGGCCAGAGTCCGGCCGAGTCGCTGGTCATCACGGTCGTGTCCTTCGGGTTCAAGCATGGAATACCGATGGAGGCCGACGTCGTGTTCGACGTGCGCTTCCTTGCCAACCCGCACTATGTCTCTCGTCTGCGTCCGTATGACGGCAATTGCGAGCCGGTGCGCGACTACGTTATGTCGGACCCGCTGACGGAGCCTCTGCTGCAGCGGCTGTTCGATCTGGTGGAGTTCAGCATCCCGCAGTATGCCCGCGAAGGGAAGGCGTATCTCACCATCGCCATCGGGTGCACCGGTGGACGCCATCGCTCCGTGGTGGTGGCCAACGAGCTGGCGCGGTTCCTATCGGACAGGGACTACAACGTCATTGTGGAGCACAGGGACGTTGGCACAGGCCCGCTCTGAGAGCTCGCGCTTCTCCGAGGCCGCACTGTGGCTGCGGAGCTCGCTGAAATGGCTCTACCCCGGTATGCGGGTGAAGCGATGGCTTCTGCTCGTCCCTGTGGGGATTAGTCTGGTCATCATCGGGGTGGGGCTCATCACCAATCTCCGGACCTTCGACTATCTGCGCCTGCTGGACGACCTTGCCCGCACCGTCTTCCTGCGCTTCGGGGTGGAGCTCAACCTTCCACGCGTATATGTGCCGGTCAGCCTGGTGTTTATGGCGGCGGGGCTGCTGCTGATCTTCGTTTCCATCAAGCAGACCATCGGTTCTATCACATCCGCGCTGGTCACCATGGACAAGCGGCGCCTGGCGGATGTTGTGTTCCAGAAGCGGTATCTGGCCCAGGGCCAGAGAGTGGTGACCATCGGGGGCGGCACCGGACTCTCCACACTCCTGCGCGGTCTCAAGCAGTACACCAGCAATATCGTTGCCATCGTCACTGTAACGGACGACGGTGGGTCCAGCGGTGCGCTTCAGCGTCAGTTCGGGATGCTTCCGCCGGGAGACATCCGCAACTGTCTGGTGGCGCTGGCGGATGCGGAGACCCTGATGACGGATCTGCTGCAGTACCGGTTTGACGGCAGGGGGGATCACCAGGCGGATGAAGGCAGACCACAGCCGCCAGGTGCCCCCGGGTCGCTCGAAGGGCATTCGTTCGGGAATCTTCTTCTGGCGGCGATGACCCATCTGACCGGTGACTTCGAGATGGCTGTCAAGGAGACCAGCCGGGTCCTTGCCATCCGTGGACGGGTGTTACCCTCCACTGTTCAGAACGTCTCGCTGATGGCGGAGATGGAAGATGGCACCGTGGTAGAGGGCGAGACCTCCATCCTGAAGGCGCCAGGCGCCATTAAAAGCATTTATCTGAACCCGCCGGAGGTGCAGCCGCTGTCGGAAGCGCTGGATGCGATCCATAACGCCGAAGCCATTATCATCGGCCCAGGGAGCGTGTTCACCAGCATCATTCCGAACCTGCTGGTGCGCGGCATTCCCGAGGCGATCTCTCGGTCGAAGGCGCTGAAAGTCTACGTTTGCAACGTCATGACCCAGCCGGGAGAGACCGACGGCTTCGGTGTGGTGGATCACATCCGCGCCATCGAGCGGCATACGCCCGCGGTCCGTCTGTTCGATTATGTCCTGATGAACGACAGCGTCCCATCCAGAGAGCTGCTGGAGCGGTACCGCCGGGAAGGGGCGGACCTGGTTCCGCCGGATGTGGAGGGCGTCCGGCAGATGGGCTACCACCCGGTGGTTGCGCCGCTCATCAGTGAGACGGAGGTTGTCCGCCACGACCCGGACAAGCTGGCGTCCGCGGTGATGCGACTTCTTTTCGAGAGGGCGCCCCGGCTGTGAAAGGAGCGCCTCCCCGGGTGGTCCTAGCCTCGGCGTCCCCTCGACGGCGGGAGCTGCTGGGCTGCATTGTCCGGGAATTCCGGGTGGTGGAGCCGGGTATAGATGAAGAGGCCCATTTTGCTCCGCCGCTGGAGCAGGGAATCCAGGACGTGGCGCGGGCGAAATGCCTGGCGGTGGCCGCATCCTGTCCTGATGAACTTGTCATTGCCGCGGATACCGTTGTGGCCGTGGACAGCGAGCTCCTCGGCAAGCCGACCGGTGCGGAAGACGCAGCACGGATGCTCCGGTTGCTTTCGGGAAGGGAGCACCGGGTCCTGACCGGCGTGGCGGTCGCCGTGAAGGGCACGCTCAGAACGGGCTGCGAAACCACCCGCGTCGTGTTCGACCACATATCCGAGGAGCAGATCGCAGCATATGTGGCAAGCGGTGAGCCGTTCGACAAGGCGGGCGCTTACGGCATTCAGGGGCGCGCCAGCGTCTTCGTGAAGGGGATCGAGGGGTGCTACTTCAACGTGGTGGGCCTGCCGCTCCATCTGCTCGCGAAGCTGCTGGAGGGTTGTGGTTGGCCGGCCTGGCAGCTCTGGTGACGCGGAGCCGTTTCGAAAAGCTCACTCCGTTGTGGGGGAGGGGTTCTGATGGATTGCATCCTGGTTCATGATCTGGGGACCACAGGCGACAAGGCGGCGCTTTTCAGTCTGAAGGGGGAACTCATCGCCTCCCATACGGAACCCTACCCCACGCGTCAACTGCCCGGCGGGGGGTTCGAGCAGAACCCGGCGGACTGGCTTTCAGCGGTGGCTTACGCCACCCGGGAGGTGCTTCACACCGCGCGTGTGCGCCCCGGTGACGTCGCAGGCATCTCGCTGTCGGGCCATATGATGGGGGTAATCGCACTGGACGGTGCTCATCGCCCCGTCCGCCCGGCCATCCTTCACAGCGATATCCGCGCGGCGGCGCAGGCGCGCCGGCTCCGGCGGGGAGATCTGCCGGCAAGGATTCACCAGATCGCGGGAAACCCGCTGGATGTGCATTATCCCTGGTTGAAGATTGCCTGGCTGCGGGACAGCGAGCTGGAAAGCTACCGTGCGGCGCGGCTTTTCGTCCAGTGCAAGGACTACGTGACCTCCTGGCTCACGGGAAGCGAGCCGGTTACCGACTACTCTGACGCGTCCCTTTACGGATGCTGGGACTTCCACCGGATGGACTGGAGCCACGAACTGTGCGAGGCGGCCGGCATCGAGCAGGACCGCCTGCCGCGCGTGGCGCGAGCGGGTGAGAAGGCAGGGGAACTGCGTCCCGAGGCGGCGAAGGAACTCGGGCTTCCCGCCGGAGTCCCGGTGTTCATCGGACTGGGAGACGGCGCGTCCGCGGCTGTGGGTGCCGGAGCCTGGGAGCCGGGCTCCTGCTATACATATGTTGGCAGCACGGCATGGGTGGCCCGGACTGCGCGTGAGCCGGTCATAGACCCCGAGGGACGCCTTTTTACCCTGGCCATCGTTCCGGAACGGTTCACCTCCATAGGAACGGTGCAAAGCGCCGGTGCTGCCTGGGACTGGGCGGTGACGCGGCTGTGTGAGGCCCACTTCGAGACGGCCGAATCTCTGGCCGCGGCGGTTCCTCCGGGTTCCAACGGCCTTCTGTTCCTGCCGTATCTGGCCGGCGAGCGCTCACCCATCTGGAATGACAATGCCCGGGGGGTCTGGTTCGGGCTTTCGAGCTCGCACGGGGTGGGGGATCTGCTCCGCTCGGTGCTGGAGGGGGCTGCCCTGGCTCTTGGTGGTATTCTCTGTGATATCTGCCGCTGTTCCGAAGGCGCGCCCAATGAGATCCGTCTGATCGGCGGGGGAGCCCGCGTCCGGCTGTGGAGGCAGATCCTGGCGGACTGCTTCGCCCGGCCGTGCGCCTTTCCGGACGAAGTGGGGGAGGCTACCTCGCGCGGGGCATACGCTGCGGCCGCGGTTGGCCTGGGCGCTATTGCTGGCTTCCAGGAGAGCGCTCGTCTTGTTCCTCCGGCGCATACCGTCCGGCCCGTCGCGGCGCACTCCGCATTGTATCAGGCGATGCGCCCCCTTTTTGAAGACCTGTATTCCCGGCTCAAGACTGCCTATGATGATCTTGCCAGACTGCGTGTGCGCCTGCGGGCGCTGGAGGTGACGGATGCCGCTGTATGAGTATCGCTGTCAGGACTGCTCGCGCCGGTTTACGGCGCTGGTGGGCGTGGTGGCGGACTCCCGCGATCCCGCCTGCCCGCGGTGCGGATCGGCGAATCTGCAGAGGTTGATGAGCCGTTTCGGCTCCCCGCGCAGCGAGGACCAGGTCTTGGACGATCTTGCGGACATAGACCGCTACGGGGATATCGAGGAGAATCCGAAGAAGCTCAAGAAATGGGTCCGTGAGATGAGCAAGTCCATGGATGAGGATCTGGGCGACGACCTGGAGGAGTTGCTGGAGGAGATGGATCGTCCGGAAGGCGAGGAGTACGGCGGGGACTCCGAGCCGGACCGCATCTACTGACTACCGGCGCGGAGCCGCAAGTTTCGTGACATCCAGCGAGCCTTCCAGCCGCAGCAGACCCGGCTCGGTGGCGATCTTTTCCACCGTAAGCGGCAACCCTTCTGTTGGTATCACATAGACCGGGTTCAAGATGCTGGCTACCCGCTGTCCGGCCCAGTCCGGCACGGGCGCTCCAACGCCAAGGGCTGAGACGCGGCGCGGCAACAGCCAGATCTCCCGGCCGTTGCGCACGGCGGGGACAGCCCAGACGGTTCCATCTGCGCCCACGCGGCCGTAAGCCGCGCGCCCACTGGCTTCGAGATAGTCGGCTGTGACGCGGACGCTTATCTCCTGCAGGTACGGCACCCGGTCGCGCAGCATCTCCGAGAGCTCCTCTTCGTCGAGCCAGCCTTTCCAGGTGGCCTGCTGCGCGGAAAGAATGCGGTAGGTGCGCGTGTCCACCTTCACCTCTCTTGCGATTGCTTCCAGGCGGGCAAGCCTTGGTAGTCCCTCGGGCCGCACATTGCTTCCCATGATGCGGACGCCGCGCAGCTCGCCTTTGAGCATGGCCGACGCGCTGCCGTCCACCTTCACCTGATAGCTGTCCGCCGGACCGATGATCTCCGGCAGCACGTTCAGAATCTCTTTTTCCGCCTTACCCCGGGCGATCCCGTCCGCGCACCCCCCGGCGACCAGCGCCAGGGGGATTGCCACAGCTAGAAGCAGAAATGTAGTGATGCGCATAAGCAGTCTCAACGGCCGGTCCCGGGCGCTCGCTGGCACGCCCCGCCTCTGTATACCATGAAAGAGACGTCCTCCGGGAACCTCCGGTTGCCCGGGACGGGGTATGGATATAATGATGCTGAGGGAGGATTCCCGGGGGCGCGTCCCCCGGCACAGGTCGTTCACAGGAGGATTCCCCGATGAATCAGGTCAAAACCGTCCTGCTGCTCGGGTTGCTTACAGGTCTCTTGATGGTTGCCGGACAGGCAGTCGGCGGCAAGCAGGGGATGCTTGTCGGTCTTGTGTTCGCCGCCGTGATGAATATCGGCGCGTACTGGTTCAGCGACCGGATCGTGCTGGCGATGTACCGCGCGAAGCCGGCGGACGAAAGCACGTATCCGGAGCTGGTCCGGCTGGTGAGGGATCTCACCGTCAACGCCGGCCTCCCGATGCCGAAGGTCTATGTCATCCCCACGATGACGCCCAACGCCTTCGCCACCGGCCGCGACCCGCAGCACGCGGCCGTTGCCGCCACGGAAGGCATTATGCGGCTGCTCACCCGCGAGGAGCTTGCGGCAGTCATGGCGCACGAGCTTGCCCACGTGAAGCACCGTGATACGCTCATCTCCGCCATCGCGGCCACTATCGCCGGCGCCATCGGCTATCTGGCGCACATCGCCCAGTGGGGGATGATCTTCGCGGGCGGCAACCGGGATCGCGAGAATGGCGGGGCGAACGCCATCGCCATGCTGCTGACCATCATCGTGATGCCCATCGCGGCCATGCTGGTGCAGATGGCCATCTCCCGCAGCCGGGAGTTCCTGGCTGACGAGGGGGGTGCGCGCATCTCGGGCAACCCACGGGCGCTGGCGAGCGCGTTGGCCAAGCTGGAGCGCGGCGTCGAAGCTGCGCCGATGGACGCCGAGCCTGCCACGGCTCATATGTTCATCGTGAACCCGCTCCGGGGAGGCGGATTGCTCTCGCTTTTCAGCACGCATCCTCCGACGGCTCAGCGCATCGCGCGTCTGGAGGAGATGGCGCGCCGGGGAGTGGGGCTGGCTGGCACTTACCGCTGACAGGGGCGCCTCTGGCGGCTCGCCCGGATTTGCGCTAAGTAGCATCGGGAATATCTCGGGATTACAGGATCCCGGGAGGGCCCCGCCGGAAGACAGAGCCTTCCGGAGCGGGGCCTTCTGCCGTTTCGGGGGGCGCAGCGCAGCTTATGAAGATCGGGATCGTTGGCAGACCGGCATCCGGGAAGACCACGCTGTTTCAGGCTCTTTGCCGGGGACAGGCGCAGGTGTCTCATTCCAGAGAGCCGGTGCACGGGGTTGTGGTGGTGCCGGACGAGCGGTTCGACCTGCTGGTTCGTCTCTATAATCCCAAGAAGATCAGCCCCGCCACCATTGACTTCGTGGACGATATCGCCCGTCTGGGCACGGAGAGGGGCAGGGTGTTCTCCGACGAGGCGATGGGGGAGCTTCGCACCACCGACGCCATCACCTACGTGATTGACGCCTTCGATTCGGGCGCCCCCGACGCCGACGCCGTGCGAGCGGAGGCTATGGAGTTCCTGGAGGAGCTCTCTCTCCGGGACCTGATGATCGTCGAGGGACGGCTGGAGCGGATTGCAAAACAGGTCCGCGGACCGCAGGCCCCCGCCGCTCTGAAAGTGGAGCAGGATGCTCTGGAGAAGGTCCGCGAGGCGCTGGAGGCTGGCCGCAAAGTGAGCGATCTGGATCTGCCGGAAAACGAGGCACGGGCCGTGGCTGGATTTCAGCTGCTGGCGGCGAAGCCGGTCATCTTCGCCGTGAATGTCGGAGAAGACCACATCTCCGACGCCACAGAGCTCCTGGGCCCGGCGATGAGCGCGCTGCAGGATGCGGGTTCCCCGGCGTTTTGTCTCTCTGCGGAGATCGAAAAAGAGGTGGCGCAGCTTCCCGAGGAGGAGCAGGCCGAGTATCTGGCGGGCTACGGCATTCAGGAGCCGGTCCGGGACCGGCTTATCCGCTCAGTGTACGAGCGATGCCGCCTGATCACCTTCTTCACGGTGAGCGAAAAGGAGGTCCACGCCTGGCCTCTGCCGGCCGGCAGCACGGCTCTGGAGGCGGCGGACAGCATCCATTCGGATCTGGCCCGGGGGTTCATCCGGGCCGAGGTCATCTCGTGGCCGGACATCCGCGACGCCGGAGGATGGGACCAGGCAAAGGCCGCAGGCAAGCTCCGCCTGGTCGGTAAAGAGCACGTCATCGAGGACGGTGACTGTCTTT
>CALCJH010000364.1 GCA_937967775.1 uncultured bacterium
CAGGGGACTTTCAGGTGGTGACGCACGCGGAGTAGCCCTGCGGGCGCCTTTCTGCATCCTCCTTCGTCATCTGCGGCCCGCCCGGTCCGAGGCGGGCCGGTTTTCAATCTCCCCGTAAACCCGGGCTGGCGGCGTTGACAGCGGCGGAGGAGGGGAATATACTGTGCGTGAGAAAACGAACATATGTTCTCATATCTCGCCGGGCGCCCTCCGGCGCCGAAAAGGTTCGAACAATGGATACCGTCGGCTACTTCTACATCCGCAACCTGTTCTTCGTACAGACGCTGCGCCTCCATCCGGAGCTTGCCGGACGGCCGTTCTGGGTAGACCGGAGCGGCAGGGTGCTGGCACACTCTCCCTGCCTGGAGCGGGAGGGTCTGCGTCCCGGACTGTCCGCACGCCGCGCCCGGCGCGTCGCGCCGCAGGCCCATCGGCTGGAGTACCGCCCGGAGGACTACCGGGGTGCTCACGAGCTGTTCTGCCATATCGCTCACCGGTTCACCCCTCTGGTCGAGCCATCGAGCCCGGGAGAGATCTTTCTGGGGCTGCAGGGGCAGGAGGTGCGGACGGCGCAGGCGCTTGTGGCGGAGGCACGCGACCTGGGCTTCGAGGCGACCGTGGCGATCGCGGGATCCCGGCTGACAGCGCGTCTTGCGGGACGACTGGGCGGTCCCGGGTGTGTTCTTCTTCCCCCTGATGAGGAGGTGGCGTTTCTTGCCAACCGGTCCATCGAGTGCCTGTGGAGTGTGCCCCGGAAGGTGCGGGATCGGCTGGGCAGGATGGGCATCCATAGAGTGGCGGATCTTCAACGCATCCCCCTCCAGACGCTCATTGCCCGCTTCGGCCCGCAGGAAGGGCTGCGGCTCTTCGAGGCGGCCCGGGGGCGCGACCTGCACCCGCTGCGGGCGACCTGGCCGCCGGAGACGCTGGAGGCAGAAGCGCGCTTCGACGGGCTGGCAGACCGGCTTCTGCTGGAGCGGCATATCCGGGCTCTGGCCAGGCGGCTCTCGGCGCTGCTGGCAGAGGGCGGGAAGCGGTGCGGCCGGCTGCGGCTGGAGCTGCGGGAGGAGGACTCGTATCTGCCTCTTTCGGAAGCGACGGTTCTGGGGCCGCCCGCATCGGGAGAAAACCGTCTGGCCCTGGCGGCCCTGCGGATTGCGGAACGAATGAGCCCGCGCCGTCCGCTGGAAGGAGCACGGCTGGTGGCGGAGGATCTAAGGGCGGCTTCCGTGGGGCAGCTGGATCTGTTCGCTCCGTTGAAGGCGATGGAGAACGGAAAGGAGGAGTTCCAGGCGTACCTGACCCTGAGGTTCGGAACCGGCACGCTGCGGTTCTGTTCGGAGCTGGCGGGCAGCTGGCGCGAACGCATGCTCGGATTTCTGCTGGTGGAGAGTTGAAGAGGGTTGGGGGATTTGAGGGGTGAAAGTTGAAACACGGTCGCTTTCAGACTCAACTTTCGATCCTCGCCCCCTGACTCTCGGCCCTTGCTGCCACCCTGTCATGGCGCGCCGGATGCTGGTGGAAGTCACTGTGGAATGCGGCCCAGGTGGGGCGCCTGTCGGGTTCATCTGGAATGGCAGGCGCTACCGCGGACTCCGGATGGTGGAAAGCTGGCGGGAATCCGGCTGTTGGTGGGATGGAGATCCGGTCCGGACGGTGTTCCGCGTTCAGGATCCCGGCGGCCGGGTGTTAGAACTGCACCGTCTCGGGGCATCGCTTTTTCCGCTGGAGGGCACAGGGCAGCAGGCGGGCAGGTGGCTGCTCTACCGGATAGAGGACTAGCGAGGGAGGCGGCCGCGAAGGTGTTTGTCCATCTCCACGTCCACAGCGCGTTCTCGTTCCTGGACGGATGCAGTTATCCGGAAGAGCTGGTGGAGCGTGCGGCCGAGCTGGGATATCGCGCGCTGGCGCTGACCGATCACGACAACCTGAGCGGCGTCATCCGGTTTGTGCGCGCCTGCCGGGAAACCGGCATCAAGCCTGTCCCGGGTGTGGAGCTTACGGTAATGGACGACCGGGGAGGAGCGGCCGGGGATGCAGAGCGCTTTCACGTGACTCTGCTTGCAGCCACACGGGAGGGATACGCCAACATCTGCCGTCTGGTGACTCTGGGCTATGAGCACGGCGGACGGCGCACGCCAGCCGTGCCAAGGCACCTGCTGGGGGAGCATAGCGCCGGCATTATCGCCCTGTCCGGGTGTCGGAGGGGAGAGGTGCTGCGGCGGCTGGCACAGGGCCGCCGGGAAGAGGCCCGGCGGGCGGCCGTCTGGCACAGAGAGGTGTTCGCGGACGGCTACTTCCTGGAGATGCAGAGGCTGCTTCTGCCTGGCGAGATGCGCCTGCTGCGCGCGCTGGAGGATCTGGGGCGCGAACTGGACATCCCCCTGGCAGCGACGGGCAATGTCCACCATCTGCGCCGCGGCGATCTCCCTGCCCACGACATCCTGACCTGCGTCCGCACTCTCACCAGGGTGGACGAACCCCACCCGGAGCGCCCTTTCAACGCGGAGAAGTATCTTGCGGAGCCAGAAGAGATGCGGCGGCGCTTCGCTGAGTGGCCGCAGGCGCGGGATGCGGCCGAGCGCATCGCGGAGCTGTGCTCCGGCGGTGTGCCGGACCTCTCGCGTCCCCGCCTGCCCCGCCCGGCCCTGGTGGAAGGGGATGCAAGGGAGTTCCTGCGCACCCTGGTGTTCCGGGGAGCAAGAGAGCGCTACGGCGCGCTCACGGAGAAGGTCCGTCAGCGTCTGGAGCATGAGCTCTCCATCATCGGCAGGCTGGGATGCGAGCCGTATTTCCTGACGGTCCGGGACATCGTACGGGAGGCCCGCTCCCGCGGCATCCGGACCTCGGGACGAGGTTCGGTGGTGGATTCCGCGGTCGGCTACTGTCTGGGGATTTCGGACATTGACCCGATCGCCGCGGATTTGCCCTTCGAGCGCTTTATGTCCGTGGAGCGCTCCCAGATGCCGGACATAGACGTGGACTTCCCCAGGGAGCGGCGGGATGAGCTGGTGCGATGGGTGCAGGAGCGCTACGGATGCGACCACGTGGCGGGCGTCTGCACGTTCCAGACGTTCCGGGCGCGCTCCGCCCTGCGGGAAATCGGCAGAGCGATGGGCCTACCGGAGGATGAGATCGGGCTGCTTGCGAAGCGGCTGCGGGGCGCCCGCGCGGATGAGGTCGCGGAGGCGATGGAGCGCCAGCCCCAGGTGGTGCATCAGCCGACGCCTGCGAAGCGTTACAGACGTCTTTTCGAGATGTGCGCCCGTGTGGCCGGGCTGCCGCGGATGATCTCCACGCACCTCGCTGGTATAGTTATTGCCGACATACCTCTACTGAACTATACACCCCTGCAGCCTACAGCTAAAGGTGTGGTGCGCATCGCCCACTTCGACAAAGACGACATCGAGGCCATCGCCCTGAAGACGGATCTCCTGTCGCTGCCCGTCCTGGGAGCCGTGGACCAGGCGCGTGAGGTCTGCCCCTACGAATCCATCCCGGACGGTGACGAAGAGACGTTCCGCACGATACGCTGCGGAGAGGCCGTCGGAGCGTTCGAATTGCAGAGCCCCGCCCAGCGTGCCCTGCACACCCGCGTGCGCACCGACAGCAAGAAGGACATCATCGACAGCATCGCCCTCATTCGTCCGGGACCGGGGATGGGAGGGATGACGGAGAACTACATCCGCCGCCGGCTGGGTCTGGAGCCGGTCACATACATCCACCCCTCCCTGGAGGAGCCGCTCAGGCACACCTATGGAATCATCATCTTTCAGGAGCAGGTCATCGAGGTGGCGTGCGCGGCGGCAAATTTCACGCCCGGGGAGGCCGATATTCTGCGCAAAATGATCACGCACGCCAGATCCCAGCAGGCGATGGAGAGGCTCAGAGCGACTTTCCTGGAGAAGGCTCTGGCAAACGGTCTGTCGGAAGAGCAGGCGGAGCGGGTGTTCCGCTGCATTGCCGGGTTCGCGGGCTACGGGTTTGCCGAGGGGCATGCGCGGGCGTTCGGAGAGATCGCCTACCGCAGCTCGTACCTTCTGACCCACCATCCGGCGCACTACTTTGCCGGTCTTCTGAACAACCAGCCGATGGGGTTCTACCCGCCGAACACTCTGGCGGCACAGGCGCGCATCCGGGGGGTACGCATCCTGCCCGTGGACATCAATCGCAGTCATTCCCGAACCGCATCCACGGACGATTCCGTCCGGCTGGGGTTTCATCTGGTAAAAGGATTATCCAAAAGCCTAAAAGAAGTTATACAGTCTCAGGCGCCCTTTGCCGATATCTATGATTTCTGCCGCCGCTGCCGCCCCTCCGTCAGGGAACTGGAGTCCCTCATCATGGCGGGAGCGTTCGATTCCCTGCACCCGAATCGTCGGGCACTTCTGTGGCAGACGGAGATGGCTGCTCAGGCGGGGCGCAGGCGCGAGAATGCAATTCAGGGCACGCTTCTAGATGTCTGGCCGGATCCGCCCGATCTGCCGGATTTTACAGAGACGCAGCTGTTGAGCCTGGAGTACGCGGCCACCGGCATCACCGCAAACTGCCATCTAATCTCCCTGCTGCGCCCGAAGTTCGACGCGATGCGCCTGCTGACCACCAACGATATGCTGTGGATTCCCGGAGGCCAGAGGGTGCGGGTGGGGGGGCTGACCATCTGTCCGCACACGCCTCCCACGCGAAGCGGCAGACAGGTGCTGTTCTTCTGCCTGGAGGACGAGTTCGGGCTGGTGGATGTGACCTGTTTCGAGGATGTCTTCCGCTCGAGCGGCTATCTGGCGTTCTCCGAACCGCTGCTCATTGTGGAGGGAAGGCTTCAGAAGCGGGGGCTGGGGCATTCCATCCTGGCGGAGCGTGTTCGGCCGGTTCCGAGGACGCTGTCTCCGGAGCGCGCCGTGGCCAAAGCGCTGCAGCTGCCCGAGCCGCGCATCAACGCCTCGGCCCGGTAGAGAGCCGCGGGCGCAGTGCCCCTCCGGGAGCCAGTTCCGCTCTCCCTTTTGTCAGCAACAGCCCGCCCGACGCGCGACCGGAGAAGTGCATTGACAAACCTGCCCGGGCCAGTCTCCGGAAATGACGGAGGGGCGGACCTCCCTGCAGAAGACCCGCCCCTCTCGAAGGCTTCTGGCAGCCGACGAGAGACCCGTTCAGGCGTTCCTGCGCCGGAAGAAGCCCGCCATTCCCGCAAGCCCCGCGGCCATAACGGCCAGGCTGCCGGGCTCCGGCACCAGCTGAGTGATGCCGTAGGGAGCCGTCAGGCCGCCAGAGCCGATCGGGATGAACGGCGTCTTGACATACGGGAACACCGAGATGTCGTAGTGGACGATCCCCGTGCTTCCCACCAGGAGGAAACTGCTGGGATTGGTCAGGTCCGGGATCAGCATGCTGTTCATCCACTGAGGGACTCCCTGGGTCTCCACATACGGACCCGTCCAGTTCCCGTCGATGTCCCAGCCCAGGAAGTAGCCGGACGTCGCGCTGTCATTGCGCGCAGCGCGGATGGCCTCCGCGCTCCCGACTTTGACGATGGCGACGCTGTTCAGCCGAGGGTTCTGCACAACGCTGACCACATTCAGCCGGTCAGCGTCCCAGCGAAGGATGTGCCCGTTGGTGGCAACGTACAACCGATCCTGGCTGTCCAGCGCCATGCCCATCGGTGTCGTGAGTGACTGCGAACCGAGCGGCAGCACCCCGGACGAGTCATCCGGTTTGAAGTAATAGACTTTGTTCTGCTGGTTGTCGGACGCATACACCACGCCGTTTGCGTCCACGATGGCTCCACCGATCCAGCCAGTGTTTGTCGCGTAGGTCTTGGTTAGGTTGCCGTTGATGTCGAACCGCAGGAACTGGCTGGTCCCATTGGTATGGTAAGAGCCGACATACACGTTGCCTGCGGCGTCAGCATACACCGTGGTGGGGCGGTAGACGCTGGCGAAGACGCCCAGGAAGTTGCCGCTGGAGTCGTAGCGTAGCACCTGATTGCTTCCGTAGTCGGCCACCAGGAAGTCATAAGCAGCTTCCCCTGGAGCGCTCCCCAGCGTGGCTACGGCACCGCAGATGGTCAGAAGCAGCACTCTGAGTGTGCTCATTTCCCTTTCTCCTTTTCTTTCCTCTCAGACTTTCGTGCCGGTCCGGAACTTCTAACAGTGTCCCTCTCCGCTTATGCTCCGTTCCGACCGGCGTTTTTCTTCGCCGGTGTCAGGGCGGATCCGGACTTATGATGCACGAGGCTGCATCCATTTCAAGACTAGGGCAGATTCACGTGGCCGGTCAATCCCGTCCCTGCCTTATCGAGACAAATGCCGCGTTTCCAAAGCCACCCTTCACGGTTGGAAGCGGATCAGGGCAAATCGCTCCGGCGGGATGGTGATCTCCAGCACGTTATTGGTCAGCGGGATGTTCGTGTTCGTGAGCATATTGCGGACGGAGGGGTTGGGGAACCCTTTCCAGCGCAGACGCACCGTCGAGGGGGATCCTCCATTGAAAGTTCTGAGGTTGGAGATCACCAGAAGCACCCGACCATTGCGCTCCCACGTGGCGAATACGTCTTCCCGACCCGGCGTGGAGACCCACTCGAAGAAGGGATTCTCCCTCCAGCAGGGAACGAAGTTCGCTCGACGGACCCCGAAGCCCCGCAGCACGCTGTAAATCTGCTTGACCACCGTCTGGTTCATGTTCACGAGCCACGCCTGAGGCACTCCGTGCGGCAGGGCCCACGCGAAGGACATCCACGTCTGCTTCTCGTCCGGGGGAGGGTCGCCCGCCTCGGTCAGCAGTCCATTGAATAGGTAATTGGGCACGCCGAACGCCGTGGAAAGACACCGCGCCCGAAACAGATCCAGCCCCCAGCACTGAGCGTAGCTTGCCGACGTGTTGCCGTAAAGGCAGCCATAGGGCTGCTCGCCAGTCAACCACTCGGTGGCGAAGCCGATGATCGGCGGAACGAACTCCCATGTGTGCACCCAGAAGTGATAGCGCGGGAAGCCCGGCCGCTCCGGAGCATCGAGAGGGGGTGTGAAGGGGCTAGTGACTGTGTCCTCCATCATAATGGCGAACCGTTTCATCGCCTCCCGGCTCGCAAGCACCGGCACTGTCGGGTGGGTAACTCCGTTGTCGTCCACCCACCCGCAGCCGTGATGCGTGTTGCGGCAGTGGAACTGCGCGCCCAGCCAGCCGTCGAAGTAAAATCCGTCCAGCGAATAAGTCTGCATGACGTTTCGCCACGTGTGGGTCAGGAAATCCACGTAGCTCGTGGCCGCAGCGCAGTCCGCATACTGCGGGATGCCATCCCAGGTGAGCACATCTTCCGGTAGCCTCTGCCACTCGTGGAAGAAATCGTTGAAAGGCGTCATCGGCGGAGAGATCTTCTGAGGACAGGAAGCCGGCCCCACGGCGGCGACGCCCCGCTCGTGATACATCTGCACGCGCTGATTGAGGACTGCCGCGTTGAGGTGCTCCGGATCGTTGAGCCCCTGCATGATGTCCGTATTCCAGATGACCATCATGTCCACATTGCCCGGCATCGCGAGCCATGCCAGACTGGAGGGCCACGCGAAAGCCCGGTCCGCCACCATCGAGTGGTAGTCCGGCGGCAGAGGCTTGACGGGCGTGGCCTGAATGCCGAACTCGTAGTGCAGACCGTGGGCCGCCGCCGGGGATTCGATCAGGTTCATCCGATAAGCCGAAGCGGGCGAGCCCGGGAGCAGGGTGCAGAAGTTCGACAGGCTGGTCGGCTTCCAGTTCTCAAGTGAAGAGTAGGTAAATCCGATGCCGCGGTCCTCGTTTCCGAACCAGTGGTAGAAGTTCGCCACCCACTCGTTGACCAGCCAGCCCAGCGGAAGCGGTGACGCGCCGATGGCTCCCGCGCCTTCGGCTCCCGGGCGGAAGGTCTGGAAGAGGCGAATCTGGGACGTTCGCAGAGGCGCCTCGACTCGCAGCCAGCTGAATGTGACATTCCGCGCCGGGTTCCTCAGATCCAACTCGAACCAGACGAAGCCGTCGAAGTCGGCCGTAATGCGCGCGACGGCCTCCACGTCGCAGATGTCGCCCACGGCTTCCGCCACCGCCCGGGCCGGCGTGCTGGAGAGAAACCGAAAGCTCTTCAGCCGGAAAGGATGCGTCTCGGCGCCGATGCCTGCCACCAGTTTCATCGGCGCTGACAAAAGCTCTTCCCCGGAGCTAACAATGCTGTCCGGGAAAATGCTCGACCCCCAGGTCATAGTCCGGCCCCAGACTCCGATCTGCTTTTCCCCGACCACCACCGGCGTCCATGGTTTCACAACGCGGTCCGGGTCCTTCCCCGTCCGGGACAGGATCCAGGGCGGATCCTCCAGATGGTTGAAAGCTGCCTGTCCCTGAGCCAGAAGGGATCCCGCCCGGTAGGCGGACGCCCGAATGATGTATTGGCCCCGGGGAAGCCCTGCGTAGTCAATGCGCACGTCCTTCGGCTGGTTCGCCTGCATGGGAGCCTCCCGGCGAAGAACCACAGAGTTGCCCTGGTCCAGCACCTCCAGCGTGCAAGAGATGGGTCCGGTCCCGAGCCCCTGCGGCTGGAGCCGGGCAATCAGATACTTGCGCGAAGGAACATTCAAAGCCCGCACGGTCAGCCACGCCGTTCCCGACAGGATCTCGAAGGACAGGCGATCCACCTGAATGAAGTCCGCAGGCAGCCGGCAGCGCTCCGCTGTCCACTCCAGGCTCTGCAGCTGGGTCCAGGAGCTGTTGGTCAGGGTGCCGCTCCCCGAGTCTTTGCGCCAGCCCGTCCACGGATCGCTGGTCGTCGTTGCGCCGGCGATGTCCATGTCCACCACGTAGAGCGTCAGCGTTGAGGGGCCGGCCGTGAACATCAACAGATTCCGATACACGCTGCCATTCGGGAACCGGGCCCGGATCGTGACGGGTGAGATGCCGGAGGAGCCTTCTCCATTGGCTTCAGCGCGTAAGAAGAACCGCAGAGAGCTCCCCGCTCCGGCTTCAGGAAGACCGAAGGAGCGCTGAAGCTTCAGCCCTCCGCCGTTGACTCCCTGCCAGCCGTTGGCCTGCACCGCGTTTCCGGCCCAGGCGTCAATCTTCGGCACAGACAGGGTGGGGTTGCCGGTCGGAAGAGCCGACCAGCCCGCCGCAGCAGCCTGATCCGCGGTCTCGAACTCCGTCCAGGCGTCCGGTGTCTCGGGGAACATCTGAGCGCCGACGTTTGAAGCCAGGACAAGAACGGCCAGCAAAGCGGCCAACGGTGCTGGGACCTGCGCTGGTGATTGCTCGCAGGAGGGTAAAAACGAGCGCCAGATGGACCTCCTTCCTCTGTGAGTCCGGCAGCTTCGCGGCATCGCACAATCTCCCGTTGGTCAGGACGATGGGGCTCCCGCCGGGGGAGCTTTCTCATCTGACGCAATCTTACCATTTTGCGCTCCGGCTCCGGTCCGCTCCTGACTCGAAACCTTCGAAATTCGAGGGTAATCCCGGTTCCATGCACACTTTGCTGCCGAGAGAGGATGCAGGCAGTCGGTTTCGAGGACAAAGCATGGATAATCGCATTCACCTCTCCGCCGCTGTGCGGTATCTTTGAAAACAGGAGTCGGAAATCCGGTCTAAGTGGTCGGCATCCGGTTTTGCGGCCGCGCGGCAGAGCACCGGCGCTCAAGGCTCGGAGGATGCCGCTGGCACGTTGTCGCGAGTCCGAAAGGAGGAGAGGAGATGCGCTTAATCTGGCGAGTGCCTGGTCTGATTGCGCTGGCCCTGATGATGCTCCAGCCTGTGGCTCCCGCACTGGCCGACGGGCCCTATGAGCTGCTTGTTGTCAGCGCAAACAACAGGGTGCTTCGTTTCGACCCGGACGGGCGGTATCTGGGCGTTTTCACGGCGGATCCCGGCCTGATCGGGCCAGTAGGGATCGCTGTCGGGCCTGACGGGAAAGTCTACGTCAGCGCGGAGAGCTCCGGGCGGGCGTCGGTTCGGCGATACTCCAGCGACGGCACATTCGAGCGCGAGTACTACGAGTTTTCCCTGACCCGGCCGTTCGGGGTCGCCCTGGATTCTGCAAACAACCTCTATGTCAGCAGTTACAACGGCGATGAGGTCGTCCGCTGGCTCGCGAGCGGAGCCTACGACGGCACATTTGCCTCGAGCGGCGGAATGGAAGGTCCTGCCGGCATCTGCTTCGACGCTCAGGGACGCCTCTATGTCGCCTGCGATATGTATGGGCAGGACCCGCCTGTGAAGGGGCGCGTACTGATCTTCGGTCCCACCGGCGCTTATCAGAGCCAGATCGTGATGGACAATCTGTATGTCTATCCCAGCGACGTGGCGGTGGACCCGGCGGGCGATGTCTATGTACTGGTGACGGTCGGCAAGCCCAACAACGCTGTCATTCGCTACGGGCCAGACGGCGCATACAAAGCGTTCTACACATTTCCCGCCATCAATGCGCCCGTAGGGATCGCCCTGCATCCCGAAACAAGTCAGGTCTACGTGACGGGTGAGGAAGGAGTCTATCGTTGGGACCAGACGATGGGCCAGCAACTAGTGGTAGCCAGCGGTCAGTCCGGTTTGTCACGCCCGATGGATATCGCTTTCCGCCCACTTCAGCCGGCCGCCGGCAACACCATCACTTATCAGGGCAAACTGACCAATCTGCAGGGGCAGGCCGTCGCGGACGGGACCTACACTGTCGCGGTGCGGTTTTACCAGGAGGAGTCCGGAGGCACGGCTCTCTGGGAGTCTCCTTCCGTCGGCGTGCAGGTTAAGCAAGGCCTGTTCACGGTCAGGTTCTCGAAGGTTCCTGCGGATGTCTTCTACGCGCGCAATGTCTGGATGGAGACAGTGGTCAACGGAGAAACCGTTGTCCCGCGCCGATACATCGGATCGGTGTCTCTGGCCATCCGCGCACCGGGGAGTTGAGTTTGAGCGGAGATCACAGTGACCGGCCGGATGGCCGGGGAAGGTTACGGGAAGGAGAAACAGAAAATGCGGGATCGGAAGCAAACGCAGTTTCTGCTGATTATCGCGGCGCTTGTGATGGCCGCAGCCATCTTCGCCGGGTCGCCGGCGGCGGCGGATTACCTTGTCCTGAGCTTCGGCACGGACCGGGTGCTCAGATTCGGAGATGACGGAACTTACAAAGGGGTCTTTGCGGGCCCGGACCAGAACATCACGAAGCCGACCGCCATAGCCCGAAGATCCGACGGCAAGATCTATGTGGCCTGCTACGTAACTCAGATCACAAGCTACATTGTGAGACTGAGTGAAAAGGGTGAATATGAGGCCCATGTCGGCACCGGTGACTACGGCTTTATAGGCGGACTCATCTTCGATCAGGCGGGTAACCTATATATTAGCGATTCCAGCGCCTGGTGGGTGAACAAGCTCACCCCGGATGGTGTGCAGACGGTGCTCAACTCAGGTTCGGAGACCACTCCGTCCCCGGCTGGCATGGCCTTCGACGCCCAGGGCAGGCTGTATCTGGCGTGCGGCGGCGCCAACGGAAAGATCCTTCGCTGGAATGCGGACGGGAGCTTCGACCGCAAACTCCTGGACAATCCAAGGCTCGTGGACGTGGCCATCGTAACGCTGGACGGCGGGGCGCAGGCCGTTCGCGCCCTGCGTGCGGATGGCTCCACATCCGGCTACTACCTGGGGTGGGATATTGAAGGCAACTGGACCGGTCCCTACGTAACGACGGAAAGCTCTCCCGAGTGGGTCAACAGCCTGTGGCAGATAGACGCTACAAAGTTCTTGATCGTCGGCTACAACGGAATTTACCGCTACGAGCTGACGGATCAGGGACCGGTGAAGACCCTCTGGACGGGTCTGATCCCGGGCCTCCTCAGTAGCCCTTATGGCATCGTCTGGGTGCCGGATGAAGTAGGTTCGGCGAATTCTCTAAACTACCAGGGAAGGCTGGCGGACAGCTCGGGCAACCCGGTGCCGGATGGTCAGCATACTCTGGTCTTCGCGTTCTTCGCTACGGAGACCGGTGGAGATCCCCTCTGGACTTCTGCGCCGGTCAGCGCGACCACGAGCGGGGGCCTGTTCACCACCACCATTCCCGGAGTGCCGCCTGCGGTCTTTGATGCGAAGGATGTCTGGCTCCAGGTGACCGTGAACGGCGAAACCCTCTCGCCGCGGATCTACGTGAGCTCGGTGCCGCTTGCCATGAAGGCGCTCAGGGCGCTCTGAGAGGGGAAAGGAGGAGCCACTATGCCTGTCGGCAAAGCATTGCAGTCTTTAGCCGTCTGTCTGGCAGTCAGTTGCCTGACGGCAGCTTCCCTTTCTGCAGGGCAGTTCGCAATTGACTGGGCGGTGTTGAGCGGAGGAGGCGGCGAGATGTCCTCGGCCTCCTACCGTCTGAACGGTACGCTCGGGCAGGGGTTTGCCGGCTATGCCTCCAGCGCATCATACCGGCACTGGGTCGGATTCTGGGTCGAGCCGGGCAGCATTGCGCCTCCCCAGCCCGTGATCGTTCAGAATCTGGAGCAGGCCAAGGTGTTGGCGGACGGCACACCTGTCGTGGTACCTCGCCTGGTCGCGACCACCACCGCGGGGGATTTCGGCAGCAGCACGCTGGCCTACCTGGAGCAGGAGGACAGGGCGGCCGGCATCCGTGTTGCGCTGGCATCTCCTGTCGAATGGCTCGGCGAGGGAGCGCGGGTCAGTGTGACGGGAGTGATGTCCACCACGCCCGATCAGGAGCGCCAGATCGCTTCAGCCTCATTGATTCTGCTGACACCCGGAGCGCCGCTCGAACCGCTGCGCATGACCAACCGGGCGCTCGGCGGCGGGGATCTCGGCGTTCCTCCGCTGGGTCAGATCGGAGTCACGGGAGGCTACGGCGTGAACACCGTGGGCCTCCTGGTCGTGGTCTGGGGGACGGTGGTCAATGATCCGTCAGCGGGCTTTACCCTGCTGGACGACGGGTCCGGCACACCGGTCCGGGTCGAGACGGGTCATCTGGCCGTCCTCTGGTCTCAGGGAGACTACCTGAAGGTGACCGGACTCAGCAGCCTTCGCAAGAACGGCGACATCTTGGAGCGGCTCATCATTCCAAGGTCGAACGCAGACATATCGGGACTCTAAGGGAGCCTGCCCGCATCACCGATATCTGCAGAGGGCTCGTCAGGCACGGCGGGCCCTTTCCTGCAGATGTCCTCTGCACGTCAGACGGTCGTGTTTTTGCGGGAAAGCATGCTCAATCCGATTCTCCCGTCCTGAGAGAGTGCGGTATCCTCGAAATAGAGGGGATTCTCGGCGCCCAAAGCGCCGGGAGATCGAGTCTTTCTGGAATGCCACCGCGGAGACTGATATGCGAGCGCTCTTGATCTTTCTTGCAACTGGCATACTTTGCCTGTCAATCCACCTGCCCGTGACGGCCCAGAACCTTCTGGTGAACAGCTCTGGCGGCGACCAGACCCTGCGCTTCGACCTTTACGGCATCTATCAGGGAGTCTTCGCGACGAGTCAGGGACTGGATGATCCCTCCAGCCTGTGTGTGGCCCCGGATGGCACTACTTTCATCGGGATGCGCGACGCTCAGGGGCAGGGAAAGGTGCAAAAGCGGTCGGCCGCGGGTTCGCTCCAGGCGGAGTATTCCATTCCGGGCCTGTCCAGTGTCGGCGGGGTCGTGCTGGACGCGGCCGGAAATCTGTATGTCAGCGACAGCGCTGCCAACCGGGTTCTGCGATGGGATGCCTCGGGAAACTTTCAGGGCGTCTTTGCATCTGGGAACGGGCTCAGCCGCCCACTTGGCCTGTCCTTGGATGGCGAAAGAGGGTTGCTCGTTGCTTCTGCGGACTCCGGAGAGATTCTCAGGTGGAACGCGGGCGGCTCTTTCGACAGGGTGTTTGCGTCGGTGGCCTCGCCTGTGGATGTGGAGTGCGGCTCGGATGGCAGGGTCTACGTGCTGCACGGAGGCGCGGGCGGAGGAGGGGTTCTGGAGTTGCACCCGGACGGGTCCGTCCGGTGCGCAAGGATTGGCGGGGTGAGTCTGGCATCTCCCACCGGTCTGGCTCTTCGGCCGGGTGACGAGGCGCTTTTCGCTACGGACGCGCAGAAGGGTGTTCTGTTCTGGGATGACACGGGTGGATGGCACGTGCTGGTCCCGAATGGGCAAAGCGGACTGAACGCCGCAAGGGGACTGGCCTTCCAGACCGCTGCCGTGCTGTCCCGGAACACCATCAACTATCAGGGCCTTCTCACGGATTCCACCGGCGCTCCCCTGCCGGACGGGCAGTACGCAGTGGCCTTCGCACTTTACTCTTCCGAGTCTGGCGGGCAGCCTCTCTGGGTCTCCGCTCCTCAGACGGTCACGACCAACGCCGGGGTTTTCACCACGCTCATAGCGGGGGTGCCCGAGACTGTTTTCGAGGTTCCTGAAGTCTGGGTCGAGGTGCGCGCCGGGTCTGTCGTCATGTCTCCGCGCCAGCGGTTTTCCGCTGTGCCCTACGCATTCCATTCCCGCTACGCATCTTCGCTGGCCACGGAAGGCGCTCCCCTCATCTGTTCCATCGGAAATGTCACCGCGCTTCGCCTGGGCTCGGACTCCAGCTTCTGGGCGCGGGCAAGCGGCGGAGCCACATTTGTTACCGGCTTCGACGCGAACGGCCTGCCGGCCTCCGGCGTCATGCTGGCCCCGGGCAGCGGCGCGTGGTCCACGCTTAGCGACCGGGCGGCGAAATTGGGCTTTCAAAGAGCGGATCCGGAGGAGATCCTGCGCAAAGTCCGGGAGCTGCCCGTGGGCTACTGGAGCTACAGAACGCAGGACCCGGGCATCCGGCACATCGGTCCGACTGCTCAGGATTTCCGGTCGGCATTCGGGCTGGGCGAGGATGACAAGCATATTAGCACGGTGGACGCGGATGGCGTGATTCTGGCGGCGATTCAGGGTCTGCTTCGCCGGGTGGAGGAGAACGACTCCCGCATTCGGGATCTGGAGCGGCGCCTTGCGGGGCGGCCCGATGCGCCTGAAAGGGAGGCGGAGGACCGCTGATGGCCGGGCGGGTTCTGGCAGCGTCCATCATCCTGCTGTCCACCTGCCTGATCCCGGTGCCGGGTCAGGAGCTGCTGGTCGCCAGTCGGGGCAGCAACAGCATTCTGGTGTTCGATGCCGAAGGCAACTATGCTGGAGTGTTTGCCTCGGGAGCGCTCGCGCCTGCTCCCTCCTGTCTGGCGGTCGGCTCGGACGGGAGCGTTTATGCCGGAGTGCGGGAGCCATCGGGACTGCGGGGGGTAGTCTGCTGGGAGGGCGGAGGCGCATACCGTTTCCGGTTGACGGCTGCGGGGCTGAGCGACCTGACCGGTCTAGCTGTGGACGCGTCCGGGAGCGTCTGCGCGAGCTCTACCGGTGAAGTAGTCCGCTGGAATCCAGACCGGTCGTTCTTCGGCACTTTCTCTTACGGAAGCGGCTTGGCAGAACCTGCTGGTCTTGTCTTTTCGGCGGATGGCAAGCTCTTCATTGCCAGCGCCGGCAGCGGGCAGGTGCTGGTATGGAACCGGGATGGTACCCTCGATCGCGTGTTCCGGTCTTTCGGGGCAAGCGCCCGGCCCCTGGACGTCGCCCTGGCCGGGGACGGGAGCGTCTATGTCTTGCTACGCCTGAGTACAGGGCAGACCGGGGTGGGGGTTTACAGCTCGGCCGGATCATTTGTCCGTTTCCACTCCGGCGGGGCCGTGATGCCCTCGCCGACAGGGCTTGCCCTGCGTCCCGGGGACGATGCGGTATTTGTGAGCGACTCCATTTCCGGTCTGTTGCGGCTGGGTGCTGACGGCGTGTTCCGTGTTGTGGCGCCCGCAGGCGCTCACGGCCTGTCCCAGGCTTCGGCGGTGCGATTCCTGCCTGACCGCCACGCTTCGCACAACTCGCTGGTCCTTCAGGGTGTGCTGGCGGCGCAGGAGGGCGTTCCGATTGCGGATGGAGTGTATCAGATCAGGTTCCGCTTCTACGCTCAGTCCTCCGGAGGTAGTGCGCTCTGGTCCTCTCCGACTCTGCCTGTCGAGACCCGGTCGGGAGTCTTTACGGCGCGGCTGGAGCAGGTTCCCGCAGGTCTGTTTGCACGCGATTCCCTCTGGCTGGAAACGCTCCTGGGAAGTGTGGCTCTCACCCCCCGGCAGCTGCTGGGCTCCCAGGGTCTGGCCATCCGATCCGTCTCGGCTTCCGGCCTTCGCGCGGCATCCGGTGGAGCGGCCGTGTTCCGGGTGGGAGCCCGTCAGGCGCTCACGTTGACCGCCGACGGGTCGTTTACGGCTCTTGCGCCCGGCGGGGCGCTTTTCGCCACGGCTTTCGACGCCGGAGGCCAACCCTCGATGGGTCCCCGGTTGGCCCCGGGTGCGGGTGCGTGGTCCACGCTTTCAGATGCCTCGCTCAAAGTGTGGCACGGAGCCGCCGATCCTGAGG
The DNA here is from genome assembly GCA_937967775.1 of uncultured bacterium. Lineage (GTDB taxonomy): Bacteria > Armatimonadota > UBA5829 > DSUL01 > DSUL01 > CALCJH01. The sequence continues at coordinate 16,385 of CALCJH010000364.1, forward strand.
ACATCCTTTCTCGGCTACAATCCCTTCCTGTCTTCTTCTGGAGATACCGTGCCCAGAGGACAGGGGCTCTCCATCTCGGTCCAATGGCGGATGACTTTTGCAGGATGTTCGGGCTGGGTGAGATGCCTGGCGCGATCTCCACAGTTGATGCCGACGGCGTGGCGATGGCGGCGGTGCAGGGCTTGCTGCGAAGGATCGAGCAACAGGAACAGACCATCCGGCGCCTTGAGGAGCTGATCAACCGCACGCAGGGGAAGGAACTGCGATGAGAACCCTTCTAACAGCAGCCTTGCTGATGGTCGCGATACCAGTTCCCTGCTGTGCTCAAGGAGTCACTCTGCAGCGGCTGGTGCTTCCTGCTCTGGCGGGTGGTGCATCCGCTTCTGATGTTGATCTGCAGGCCACCGGGGGGCAGCCTGTGGCGGGGCGGGTTCAGGCCACTGGCGTGCGGCACTGGATCGGCTTCTGGCTTCCAGGAGCCACCGGGGAACCACCCATATTGCCGGATAGTCTTGCCCTCGCGAAGCTGCTACCGGACGGAGCCCGAGTCTCGCTGACCGGCCTTGTCGCCACAACCGGTCAGCTGCAACCCGGCGGATTCTTCTATGTCAGCCGGCCGGACCGGGCCAGTGGCATCAGGCTCCTGCCGCTCAGCGACGCAAAGAGCATCGTCCCTGGCACTGTGCTGTCCGTCATCGGGACTATGGACACCACACCTGATGGGGAGCGGCAGATCTCTGCCGCATTGCTTTCGGTGCACGGGTTCCGAGATCCTCTTGAACCGCTTGCGATAGCAGGCCGGTATCTGGGCGGCGGGGCCTTCGGGAACGCTCCCTGGTTCCAGCCGGGAGCCGACGTTGCGGCGGGGGTGAACAACGTCGGACTCTTCGCCCGCACCTGGGGAACAGTAACGGGGTGGGAAGAGCGAATACTGACCCTGGAAGATCCTTCAGGAGTGCCCGTCGCAGTGATGTTGGATAATGCCCCGGCGGACCCTGCTCCGGGTTCTCTTCTGGAAGTCTTGGGCCCGGTCAGCCTTTATCGCGCCGGGCAGCAAGTACGGGCTCTGTTGATTCCACGCTCTCCCACAGATCTGCGCCAGCTGAACTAGGCCCGGTCCGGCTTTCCCGCGTCCGTAGTGGCAGTGACTGTGGCCGGTATGCCTTCGGCCGGGGAGGATTCCGGCGTCGTGACAATCGCCTCCCGGACCATCCCATCATCGCTCGCATCCCTGGGAAGGGTCTTCAACGTCTGGAAGAGACGCCGGATGTCCAGCACTCCTCCTATGGTGAACCAGACGATTGCGGGAATGCTGATGGCCAGCTTCAGTCGGATGTCGAACCACCAGTATTTGAGCCACACGGCATCGCTCAGAGGATGGATGATGTTGATGAAGCTGAAGACCAGGAACCACATGAAGTAGAGCCCGTGGTAGGCCACCAGCGCGACCGCAAGGATGCGGTCCGTACGGTTGAACTCCGGGGTGATGCCCGTGATCTTGAGCCAGAGGCTTTTTGGCGCCTCATAGACCTCGCGCTCATCGCCGGGGAGACGGTACGGCCCCCTATGCAACATCTTCTCAAGGTTGAAGGGAGGCTTGCCCCGGCCTGTGACAAGGGAGATTCCCACATAGACGGCGATCGCGCTCAGCATCGCGATGAACCACAACACCTGCCCATTTATGGGAAATGGTCGGCCGTAATGGGCCTGCCAGAACTGCGGCACAACAAGTCCGGCCACACCCAGCACTGCCCCCACGGTCAGCGCGCAGTAGGCTCCAGCCGTGGTTCCCCGCCGCCAGTAGAGCCCCCCGATTATGACTGCGCCCGAGCCTCCCAGCCATATGGTTCCGGTGATGGCGAAGAAAAAGAGGATCTTCTGCCCCATCGGATACCAGAGGCTGAACAGAAAAGCGAACACCGCCACCCCGATGACCGATGCCCGCAGCAGGCGTATGTGCTGTTCCGGCGTAAGCTGCTTCTTGCGTAGGGGCATCACAACGTCCTGGATGAAGATGCTGCCCCAGGAGTGCAGATAGGTGTCGTGGGTGGTGAAGGACACGAATAGCATCGTAGCCGCCAACAACCCCTTGATCCCGATTGGCAGAATCTGAGCCATCGCCAGTGGGACCCGCATCTGCCCTTGCACGTACTCGTTGGGGATCGTTTTCAGACTCTGGTTGACGGCCTCCGCCTGCGCAGCGAACTCCGGCAGCTTCATGATCGCGACAGCCGCCAGTGGCATCATCAGCATCACCAGCGCCTGCGGGATCCACCTCCATACCGCGATGATCCCGCCCATTTTGTGCTCATGCGGGGATTTCGCCGAACTGAAGAACCCTTGAGACCCCTGCCAGGACATATAGCCGTAGAAGCTCCCGAAGACCGCGATTGCGAAATAGAAAAAGTTGAAGTCCTCCACCTGGCTGGTCTTGAACGGGTGGATCATGGAAGCCTTTTCAGGGGCCATGGCCAGGGCCTGGGCCATCTGGTCCCAGCTTACCAGCAGGACCAGACTCGCGGAAACCACCACAAATGCGATGGCGCAGAAGATCCCCTGCACGCAGTCCGTCACCATCACCGAGACCTGACCGCCCATCGTCACGAACGATACCGAAAGCCCCAGGTCGAAGAGCATCAGGGCGGGGAAGGTCGGGATCTGAAACGGTAGCCCTGGGAGAGAAAACGCCTCCGGCAGGCCGCAGAAGTACATTATGAAGCGGGCGGATACTGCCGGAAATATTCCGAAGTTCAGGATCCCTGAAATCCAGCACAGGATGCCTGCGAACACTCGGAAGTTGCGGGAATACCGCATCTCGAAGAACTGCGCCATCGTCATCGCGCGCGTCTCGCGGAAGCGGTAGTAGACCCAGCCTGTCAGCAGGATGATAACGCCGCCCGGGATGCTCATCAACTCCCACCACTTGGGAGGGAGTCCGGCGGAGTAGATCATCTCGAACGCCCCGACGAAGGTGACGACCCCCACGCCTCCCATCTGGGTGGCGATAGTAAGCAGGTAGCGTCCTGCCGAGCGGTTGGCCGACAGGAAATCCGCCACCCCCTGCATGTAGCGCTTCGTGCTCAGGCTGAAGATCCGGAGCGCGATAATCGCAAGGATCACGATGCCCCAGTCGAGAAGGCTGAGATTCACCCCTGCGATGCTCCTGCGAAGATCTGGAAGTGAGAGGTGTTCAGTGGTCTCACGGCGCGGAAAGCCTTGTGTTACGATACTGGCCCGGCCTCATGCCGGTGACCTCCAGGAAAACCTGGCTGAAATAGTTCTCGTCTTCGAAGCCCACGCGCTGCGCTATTTCCGAAAGGTTCAGGGATGGGTCGCGCATCAGCTCCTTGGCTTTTGCCACCCGCACCATGCGGAGATACGTCCGGAACGAAACTCCGCAGACCGCCTTGAAAAGCGGCCCCAGATAGCTGGCGCTCAGACGGACCTGGTCTGCGGCGGTCTGCAGGGATATGTCCTCGTGATAGTGAGAGTCCACGTAGCGGCGCACCGCCTGGGCGATCTGATAGCTGCGTGTTTTGGCACGATGGGCTGCAGCCGGGGATGTCTGGAACGGGGGCTGCCCGATGAGCCGTTCCAGAACCTGGCGCTCCCGCTCGTGAATCCGAATGCACCTGAGAATGCCGACGGCCTTTTGAAGAGCCTGGTCCAGCTCGTCTGCAGCCAGCGGCTTCGCGAGCAGGTCGACGGCGCCCAGCCGGACGGCCAGACGCGCGTGCTCGAACGCGGGGCTGGAGGCGGTGCAGATAAACAACGGATCCCTGTCCAGCAGCCCCTGGAGCTGACGACCCAGGGGGGCATCGGTGAGCGAAGGCATTTTAAGGTCCAGGACCACGATGTCGGGCTGGAGGCGCAGCGAAAGATCTATCGCGTCTGTGGCAGCC
>CALCJH010000365.1 GCA_937967775.1 uncultured bacterium
GCAGACTGCGGCCGGACGTGGTGCACACGCATACCGCAAAAGCCGGGGCGGTGGGACGCGTGGCGGCCTGGCTCGCGCGCGTTCCAGTGCGCATACACACGTTCCACGGCCACGTGTTTTCCGGGTATTTTTCACCCGCCAAAACTCGGTTCTTTATTGAGCTGGAGAAGCGCCTGGCGCGCATCTCCACACGCATCATCGTTCTGGGGCAGCGGCAGCAGGAGGAGATTCTGGGACTGGGCATCGGCCGGCCGGAGCAATATGTGCAGGTGCCGCTGGGACTGGACCTCTCCGCGTTCCTCAAGGCCGGGGAGCACGCAGGACAGCTGCGGAGCGAACTCGGCATCCCAGAGGATGCCCCGCTCGTCGCGATCGTGGCCCGTCTGGTGCCCATCAAAAATCATGATGTGTTCCTCCGCGCGGCGGTACTGGTGTCGGAACAGCTTCCCGATGCGCGGTTCCTGATCGTGGGCGACGGGCCGGAAAGGGCACGGTTGGAGGCACTGACGGAACAGCTCAATCTCCGGGAGCGTATCCTGTTCCTGGGATTCCGGGACGACCTCCCGCGCATCTATGCGGACTGCGACGCGACCGCTCTTTCATCCAACAATGAAGGGATGCCAGTGGCGCTGATCGAGTCACTCGCCGCCGCCACGCCGGCTGTGGCCACCGATGTCGGTGAGACGCGCGCGGTCATATCGGACGGAAAGAGCGGTTTCGTTGTGCCGCCGTCGGATCCCGGGGCTCTTGCCGGCGCTCTGCTGGAACTTTTGGGCTCCCGCGAGCGTGCGAGGGAGATGGGATTGGCCGGCCGGAGCCACGTGTATCCTCGCTTCTCCATCGAGCGCCTGGCTTCGGACCTGGCCGGGCTGTATATGTCGCTGCTGCAGGAAAAGGGAATGCAATAATGGTAGAGATACGGGGGAGTTCGGGCACACTACGGTCCACGGAAAGGCAGGCATCCTGAATGCGCGTTCTGGTTACGGGGGGAGCGGGATTCATCGGCTCCCATCTTGTGGAAGGATTGCTCAGAAAGGGATACGAGGTCACCGTTGCGGATGACCTCAGCACCGGAAATCTGAGCAATCTGGAGGCGGTCCGGGACCAGATCGAGTTCCTGCAAGTGGACCTGGCGGATCTGGAGCAGGCGCGTGTCGCAGTGCGGGGAGTGGACGCCGTCCTCCACGAAGCCGCCATCCCGTCCGTTCCGCGATCGGTGGCGGATCCCATCGGCAGCAACCGGGCCAACATTGACGGTACGCTCAACACCCTGGTGGCGGCGCGGGACGAAGGAGTGAAGAGGTTCGTCTATGCCGCCTCCTCGTCCGCTTACGGTCAGGGGCCGGAGCTGCCCAAGGTGGAGAGCCTTCCCCCTGACCCCATCAGCCCGTACGCCATTGGTAAGCTCACAGGCGAGTTCTACTGCCAGGCGTTCTACCGTCTTTACGGCCTCCCCACCATCTGCCTGCGTTACTTCAATGTCTTCGGTCCGCGTCAGGACCCGAACTCCGAATACGCGGCGGTGATCCCGAAGTTCATCACGCGGCTCCTGAAAGGCGAGCGGCCGGTCATCTACGGGGACGGCGAACAGTCCCGTGATTTCACCTACGTGGACAACGTGGTGCACGCCAATCTCCTTGCCCTGGAAACCGGGAGGGGCTTCGGCGAGATGATGAACGCGGCGTGTGGCGAAAGATTCACCCTGAACGAGCTCTTCCGGAAGCTGTGTGAGATCATCGGCGCCGATTGTGAACCGGTGTATGAGGACGAGCGGCCCGGGGACGTGAAGCACTCGCATGCGGATATCAGCAAAGCCAGAAGCCTGCTGGGCTATGAGCCGCTGGTCAGCTTCGAAGAAGGGCTGCGCCGGACGGTGGCCTATTTCCGCTCCGCAATGGAGGCGGCGCGCCCTTGAGCGTTGAGTCCATCTGGACTTCTATGGCGCTGACAGGGGGAACGTCCTTCCTCCTGGGGATTGTGCTTACCCCGATAATCATCGGGCTGGCGCGGCGCGCCGGGCTGGTGGCGCGTCCCCGCACAGACCGCTGGAGTGTCAGGCCGACGGCGCTGATGGGCGGAACGGCCATCTTCGGCGCGTTCGCGGGAAGCCTGGCGCTGACCGGCCGCCCCTTTCCTGAGCTGGTGCTCCCACTGGCAGCGGGCGGCCTGATCTTCTTGGTAGGGTTGGTGGACGACGTGCGAAGCCTGCGCCCCCAGCATAAGCTGCTGGCTCAGGTGGCGGCTGCCTGCATCCTGGTGGCCGGGGGAGTGCACTTCGGGGTGAACGGCGGCGGCGCGCTGACGTGGCTGGTCACCATCCTGTTTGTGGTGGGCATCACGAACGCGCTGAACCTGCTGGACAATATGGACGGTCTGGCCGCGGGGGTCGGATCGGTAGCCGCTCTCGTGATCGCGGCAGGGGCGGTCCTGGCGGGCAGCGGCCCGGCCGCGGTCGCCGCCAGCGCTCTGGCAGGAGCAACTCTCTCCTTTCTGGTTTTCAACTTCCATCCGGCGCGGGTGTTCATGGGGGACTGCGGCAGCATGTTCCTGGGTCTGATGCTGGCGGCCCTGTCCATCCAGGCATCCGTCGCCGCGAGTACAGCCGCTGTCTGGGCGGTGCTGTTTCCCTGCGTTGCGCTAGCCGTGCCCATCTTCGATACCACCTTCGTGACAGTGATGCGGAAGATGCATGGCCGGGCGGTCTCTCAGGGAGGGTGTGATCACACGTCGCACCGGCTCGTCCGGCTGGGACTGTCTGAGCCACAGGCCGTGCTGCTGCTGTGCGGAGTGGCGTTGGTGACCGGCGCTCTCGGTGTGGCTGCGATGCGCTTCCATATGCCCATGCTGCTGGTGGTTGGGGCGCTTGCCGCGGCCTGGCTGCTGATGCTTGGCAGGCTGCTTGCCCGGGTGGAGGTGTACTCAGCTGAGGAGACCTCCGCGAGGCCTGGGGGAGCAGTTGTGTTCGCGCAGAGATTGCACAAGAAGCAGAC
>CALCJH010000366.1 GCA_937967775.1 uncultured bacterium
ATCAGGAAAGGATACAGACGCAAATGTCGAGCGCAGTTGCTGTGAGTGAGGCCACGTTCGAGCAGGAAGTGCTGAAGTCCGATGTCCCCGTTGTGGTGGACTTCTGGGCGCCCTGGTGCGGCCCCTGCCGTCAGATCGCGCCCATGTTGGATCAGCTGGCTCAGGAATACGCGGGCAAGGTGAAGATCGTGAAGGTCAACGTGGACGACGAACGGTCTCTCGCTATCAAATACGGTGTTATGAGCATTCCCACGCTGATCTTCTTCAAGCAGGGCAGCGCCGTGGATCAGACGGTGGGCGTCCTGCCGAAGGATCACCTGACGCGGAAGCTGGAGGCCCTGCTGAACTAGGCCGGCGCTAAAGGACCAGACCGATGCGGGACGCGCTGCTCGGCGCGTCCCTTCGCTTTTTCATGGTCCCCGGTCAGGCGTCCTGCCCCGTGAGAAAGGAGCGCACCTCCGCGGCGCGGGGGAAGGCGGCCGGTCCACCCCGGCGGGAAGCTTTCAACGCCGCACAGGCGCTGGATGTGCGAATGCGCTCCTCCAGATCCACTCCTGCAGCAAGAAGAGCGGCGTAGGTCCCGTGAAAACAGTCGCCGCAGCCGGTGCTGTCCACGACGTCCACCGGGAATGCGGAGAAGCGCAGGGCTCGCTTCGGATCGGAGCCCTCGGCCACCGCACACCCTTCGGATCCACACGTGACCACTGCTGCATCTCTGCCGGAAGCGAGGGCGGATGCGGCATTCTTGGCGTTATCCTCCCCGGTTATCTCGAAGGCAAGCCGAAGCGGAACGATGAGATGGTCCACGAGTCCCAGCAACTCAGCCGCCCCGGGCTCATCCAGCCGTTCGATGTCCCCCACCACAGGAATTCCCGCCTGTCTCGCAATCCGCGCAGCTCGGATCTGGCCTTCGATCCCTGTATGGTCCACCAGAAGGACCCGCGCCTGGCGGATGTAATCCTCCGGCGGCCCATCCGCGCTTGCCCCTCGCCGGCGGGGTGCGTGGGAGAGCACTGTCCGATCCCCCTTTACAAGAAGAATCACGGATTCGGAAGGACCTGCGTCCGCCCGCCGGACCACCCGCGAGGTATCCACTCCCTCAGTCTGAAGAAACGACTCGACGAACCGCGAGGCCTCGTCACTCCCCAGCATGCCGGCATAAGCGACGCTGGCACCCATTCTGCGCGCGGCTACCAGGGCACCCAGCGTCAGCCCGCCGGGCCGCCGCTCACGGAAAAGCAAGCGGACCTTGCTGCCCGGAATCGGAAACTCTGCCAGCTCGAGCACATCATCCAGCGATACGGCGCCCAGCCCCAGAACATCCACCCGTCACTCCTCCGCCACCGCCTTTGTAGCGCGCGAAAAAGCCCGGCTGCACGGGCCGGGCTCCCAGAAGCCGTACTCTCATAGCGCGATTGATGACTAGAGCCTCACGTCAATGATAGCACTCACCCCAACGGCCTTCACACGGCTCACATTGGTCACATTGATGCTGTCCACCGGGATAAGCGGCCGGACGCGGAACGTGCGGCCAGAGAAGTTCGCCTCCAGCTGAGCGACCGCCTTGCACTGCTCCACCTGATCGCGCGGACCCGTAACCTGCGCGGCCCCGAGATATGTTCCACTCCCCAGGCTGAGGATTGGAACCACTTTGGTGGCCTGGTCCGCGGCCAACTTCTTGTTCCCTGTGAGGTCGTTGATGAACTTGTCCAGTTGCCCGCCAAACTGCGTCACCAGGACGGCGATCCCTCCGGCCTTGATCACGCTCCCAAGGTCCAGGGCGGCCACCCGTCCGGGCGCGCTCAAGGCGACAGCCAGAACGATCGCCAGCGACATTGTCGCTATTTTGAGTGCCATTGCTTTTCTGCGCATTTCCCGATACCTCATCTTTCCGCCCGGACCGGCCTCCAGGCAGCTTCTGAATTCTTAGACGGACCCTCAAGTGAAAAAGGGACCCGGACTCACTGGCGAGCCGTCCGGGCCCCTTCAGTCTATACCGCTACGGCCAGGTGCCGCAGGGACTTAGAAGTCCATGGACACCTGAGCGACCGCCACGGCTCCCTTCGCCTCATTGGCGCCGTACGGAAGAACCCTGCCCTTACCGTCGAAGTCAATGATCTGATAGAGGAGCTTCAGGCGGGTGTTCTCAGCAAGGGCCTGGCGATAAGTGAACGTGTAGTAGTTCTCGGCCGGAGAAGCACCCACGGCCGGGTCCCACTTGACCCATTCACCCTCGAAGCCCAGCGCACCCTTCGCCCCCACAGGGATGGACACGGCAGCCTTGTACTGCTGCAGCTTGTCATCAGCCCCCAGCGGGAGCGCTGCCAGAGCGCTGGTATTCCTGCGGCCCTGATTCTGGACTCCCTCATACCAGGCACCGTAGGCCGTCACGCCGATCTTGCCAAAGGCATAGGCCAGCCCGACGGACGGACCCTCGATGTTGACCGGGTTCTGCCAGCGACCCACGCGGGCCCAGTCGCCCGGAGCGCTGAAGTTCGGCTCAACACGCTTGTAGCCGACGTTCACGCCCAGACCGCCGATCGTGCCCGAGAGCTTGGCCTCCCAGGCCTTGTTGTCATCGTCAATCTTCACCGTGCCGGCAGGCGCGGTGGGATCAACGCTGGAGTCGGACTGGGTGTAGGCACCCGACAGCTCCCATCCGCCAAGCGGAAGCTTCACGTCCACGCCCCAGATGTCCGCCTGGTCGAAGTACTTGACTCCGCCCACGCGCTGCTCGCCGACGGCCAGATAGGTGGCGCCTATGTTCAGCTTGCCGACGTCGAACCCGAGGCGGACACCGGCGCTCTGCTCGGGCGACCGGAGTCCACCGGCCCCCATCGCGAACAGGCCACCCATTGGGGCAACGTTCGGACGGGCAGCATAGTTGTAGAGGCCGTTGTTGGAGCTGTTCTTGGCTGCGAACGCCAGAATGTTCACGGAGCCCCAGGTCCACTCAGCCTTGCCGCCGTCAACATAGTAGTTGCCGTCGTCCGTCTTCCAGTTGTCGGTGTAGGAGTCCACGTCGTACTTCGCCAGAGTCCACTTGGTGAACTGGATGGGGAAGCGGCCGACCGTGACATCAGCACCGAACACCGGCACGGTGCCATAGGCAAGGAACAGGTCCACATTGTCAACATCCGGAACTGCGAAGCGGCCGGTTGACGTCAGGGAGGTCACCGTGCCGTTCAGATAGTTCAGGTAGTTGCCAACAGTCAGAACCACCTTGGCCGTGGCGTTGCCATCAGCGTAGTTGAAGATGATGTCGGCGTCCCGCACGAAGTACAACGTATCCAGCAGGTTGTTGTCGTTGTTCAGCGGGCGACCATCGTAGTCGAAAACGCCGGCTGTGTTGTCGCTGTCCGCATACTCGCCGACCGCGAAGAAGGTCACCTTCGCGCCGATCTTCAGCTTGCGGTGATAGTCCTCCAGAACCGCGACGCGCTCCTCAAGGCTCGCAACATCCCTCTTCAGGGCGTCCAGATCCACACCGATCTGAACCAGCTCATCCTTGAACTCGTTAATGAGCTTGTTCAGGTTCGAGAGATCCTGCCCCTCGGGCATCTTGATGCCCTTGACCGCGTCGTCGATCCACTGCTTGATCTGAGCCTCGGACGGCCCGGTCGCTCCAGAGACCTTGGGAACCATATCCGCAATCACCGGAATGGCGCGGGAGATGGCCATCGCGAACTCGTAGCGAGTCATCGCGCGCTTGCCACCGAACGTGCCATCCGGATAGCCGATGATGATCCCGTGGTCCTGAAGCTGGCTGACGGCCTCGTAGGCCCAGTGATCAATCGGGACGTCGGCGAACGGGCCCTGAGCGAAGCTCGGAGCCGCCACCGCCAGCGTCAGACCGATCAGGGCTACGAACATAGCCTTCTTGGTCATTGCTTTCCTCCTAGAATGACTTGACCAGCTCGCCCCCGCCACGGCCAAAAGCCGCGCGGAGGTCTCCAGGATACTGCGCATTCCAGGGAGGGTGAGGAGGCCATCTGCGGTCAGCCCGGCGGGTGACAGTGACCATGTTTCCTGTTCACCCCGCCAGTCCTCCCGCAAGAGGAGCTGGACCGCACCTTCCCTAGCGCGCTCTCGCCGCCCCTGCCGGACTTCTCCGGCGCCACACCGCTGCTCGCCTCTACGGCCGCGGCGCCCGTCCAGGACGGGCGGCACATCCTGCCCGCGTATGATAGCCGCTTGCGTCAGAATTGTCAACAGATCAAGGCGGCTTCAACACGCAGGCAACAAACTGTTGCACTGCGGGGCTCAAACCCCGTACTTTCCACAGGCATTTATTCCGCTTTTTAGCGATTTCTAACCTGCAGTCAGCCGGAATCTTCGCATTGTTTGAGCCACCGCTCCGCCAGCACCACCGCCGCCCAGTCATCCACCGGCTCCGACGGCGCCAGCATTCCACCGGGGATTAGACGCCGGATTCCGCGCGGGGGATTCTCCCGGAAGTACCTTTTTCTGGCGTCCAGGGAGCTGAACTGCTCGTCAACCAGCACCACATCCGGCATCCCTTCGCGCGCCCTCAGAACCTTCGCCAGCTTCCTCCCGTTGGTGCCCCCGCCCACAAGCACCCTCTCGGCAGCCGTAGAGGTGAGCATCTGCTCCACCGTGCGCACCAGATCCTGAGTGTCGCAGATGGTCCGGGCGAGCACCCCCTGCCGGGAGACTGCGGCCACTCCGCACTTGGCCCGTCCTGGATCCACCGCGATGACCGTCAGCGCGTCTTCCGTCACCTTTTCTGGATCGAGAACTCCAGCTCCAGTGGCCCGGCGCTGGTCACGGCGTTCTTCGCCCGCGCGCAGAGACGCACCGGTCCTTTCGCCTCGCGGATGTCCGCCACCAGCGCGGCCAGGCGGTCTACATCCATCTCGAAGTAGACCGGCTCTCCTCCTGCTTTCAGGCGGGGAATGAGGTCCGCCCGGGCCGCTGCGGAGCGCACCTCCGTGGCCAAAAACTCCCGCACCTCTTGGGAGATCGTCTGATTGGATAGCCGTCCGTCCAGCGTCACGCAGGCGAGAAGGTCGCCCGCAGAGAGGATGGGCTTGTTGCGGAACAACCGCACGGCCACCGGCACCGTCTCACCCGCGATGCTGTTTCCCGGAACGGTGATCTGCATGACCACGGATTCCCGGCTCTCGTGGATCTGCTCCGCGATGGCTGCAACGCTCTGGGGCTCCTGGAAGCGCTCTTCCCGACCACCCTCTAAAGGTCGGAACACGGCCGGAGCGATGATGACCGCTCGGCCATTCGGACCCTTCTTTGCGCCCCGGGCCTCGGCCTTGGCGCTGGCCATCTCAAGCGCTCTGTAAACGTTGGCCCGTATCTCCGACAGGCGGGGCGAGTAATCCACCACCACACGCGCCACCTCCTCGCCTGCGCCGAAAATGATGGGTCGCTCACGCAGCTCGCGATAACCCGCCAGCGTTATCCCCGCCCGCTGCTGAGCCTGAACCACCAGGCGGTTCTGCTCGGCCAGGATTCGTACAGCCTTGCGGATGTCTTCCTGAGCCTTGGCCACATCGCGTCGTGCCTGCGTGAGGCGGGCCTGCTCCTCAGCAAGGCGTTTCTCATAATCCTTCAGCCGCCCCTGTTGCTCGCGGATCTTTCGGTCCAGTTCCGCTTCCGTCTTGCGGGCCTTCAGCAGGTCTTCCGTGGCCTTCTTCAGA
>CALCJH010000367.1 GCA_937967775.1 uncultured bacterium
CGAGATCCTTCGCGACTTCCACGTGGCGTGCGAGGATGGCCAGCTTTGCGGGTGTGTGGCACTTCACGTGATGGACTACGACCTGGCGGAGATCCGCTCACTGGTGGTGGGCCGCGACTATCAGGGACGCGGACTGGGGCGCGCCCTGGTGCTGGAGTGCCTGCGCGAAGCGCGGGATTTGGGCATCACGCGGGTGTTTGCGTTGACCCTGAAGCCGGAGTTCTTCGAGAAGCTGGGATTCCGTCGCGTGCCGCGCTCGCGGTTCCCTCAGAAGATCTGGCGCGACTGCTTCAAATGCAGGTTCTTCGAAGCCTGCGGCGAAGTGGCAGTGGAGATGGACCTCTCCGGAACACCCGGACGGGATGAGGCTCCGGAAGAACGGGGGGCGTGTGGCGAGGTGGAGACCGGCAAAGCCGAGGCGGGGGCGAAGTGAGATACTCTCAGGCGTTCATACCCACCCAGCGGGAGATCCCTTCAGAGGCGGAGCTCATCAGTCACAGGCTCCTGCTGAGGGCGGGCTATATGCGCAAGCTGGCCAGCGGCGTCTACTCCTGGCTGCCTCTGGGGCGGCGTGTACTGCGGCGGATTGCAGCGCTGGTGCGCGAGGAGTCGGAGCGGGCTGGAGCGCAGGAGGTACTGTTCCCGGCACTGCAGCCACTGGAACTCTGGGAGGAGACCGGGCGCACGGGCATGGACGTCCTGTTCCGGCTGCAGGACCGCTCCAGACGGGATCTGGTTCTGGGCATGACGCACGAGGAGGTGGCGACGGACCTGATCCGCTCCGAGGTGCGCAGCTACCGCCAGCTTCCCCTGCTGCTGTATCAGGTGCAGATCAAATTCCGCGATGAGCCGCGGCCGCGCGGCGGGGTGCTCCGCTGCCGCGAGTTCATGATGCACGACTGCTACAGCTTCCACACGTCGCAGGAGTGCCTGGACAGAGCATACGGGAAGATGCGCGTGGCCTATGCGCGGGCGCTGGCGCGGATGGGCCTGGACTTTGTGACGGTAGAGGCCGACCCGGACGGATTCGGCAGCACGAACCACCGGTTCGTGACGCTGGTGGATTCCGGCGAGGACCTAGTCTTCCTTTGCGACTCCTGCGGATATGCGGCGGATTCCGACCGCTGCGAGCTGGGCGACCCCGGCCCGGCCGAGCCCATCGAGGCCGACCCTTTGAAGCTGGTCCGGACTCCCGGGATGCGCACTGTGGAGGAGGTCACGGCGTTCCTGCAGGTGCCGGCTGAAAAGCTGATCAAGACGCTGCTTTATTGCACGCAGGACGGAGACGTGGTGGCCGCTCTGGTGCGGGGAGACCGGGATCTGAACGAGGCTAAACTAGAGCGGGCTCTGGGCGGGGTGGCCGTGGAGATGGCATCGGCCGAGGTGGTGGAGCGGATCACCGGGGCGCCGGTGGGCTTCGCCGGCCCGCAGGGGCTGGAGGGTGTGCGCATCATCGCCGACCGCGAACTGCAGATCGGTGGAAACTGGGTGGCCGGGGCCAACCAGGCAGACGCTCACGTGCTGAATGTCAACGCGGGCCGGGATTTTCAGGTGGATCTCTGGGCGGATCTGCGGGCGGCGTGCGACGGGGATCCCTGTCCCCGCTGCGGAGGCGAACTGGAGGCGCTCTACGGTATCGAGATGGCGCACATCTTCCAGATCGGCACCCGTTTCAGCGAAGCGATGGGGGCGTATTTTCAGGATGCGGCCGGACAGGAGTGCCCGGTCTATCTGGGAAGCTACGGACTGGGAGTGAGCCGGGCGGTGGCAGCCATTGCGGAACAGAACGCCGATGTGGACGGCCTTCTTTGGCCGGCCACAGTGGCTCCCTTCGATGCGACGGTAGTCTGCCTGAACGCGGCGCAGGACATCGAGGTGGCTGAAGAGGTCTACGGGATGCTGCAGGAGGCCAGCATCTCCGTCCTGCTGGACGACCGGGAGGAGCGGGCCGGCGTGAAGTTCAAGGACGCCGACCTGATCGGCATCCCGTTGCAGATCGTGGTGGGGCGCGGAGCGCGGGATGGCTGGGTGGAGCTGCGGGTGCGCGGACGGGACGTGCGCGAAGAGGTGGCGGTGGCCGATATCGTGGGGCGCACCTTGGCGATGCGGCGCGCGCTCATCTCGGAACTGGACCGGACGGCGGCGGAAGCCGAAGCGGCGGTCCGCTGAACGCTTCCCCTCCGGGAGCGGATAAGGAGCGCGGCGGATGGCAACCTGGGAATATCTGCTGAACGTCACGGGACAACTGGTGCTGTCCGTAGTGTTCGCAAGCATTGTGGGGTTCGAGCGGGAGCTGCACGGCCGCCCGGCAGGGTTGCGGACGCATATTCTCGTGGGCGTTGGAGCCACGCTCTTCACCATCGCCTCATTGCAGGTCGCTGGTACCACGGGCGACGCCGGACGCATCGCGGCGCAGATCGTGACGGGTGTGGGCTTCCTGGGAGCGGGGACTATCATCCATCATGGTAGCGTGGTGCGCGGCCTGACGACGGCGGCCACGCTGTGGGCGGTGGCGGGCGTCGGGCTTGCCGTAGGGCTGGGCGGCAGGATGATCTATACGGCGCTGATCGCGACGGTGGTCATCTGGACCACGCTGACCATCATCCGGCGGATCGAGCGCTTTCTGGAGGGATGGAGGGATTCCCGGGAGCTGTTCGTCACCTGCACCAACGCCAAGAAGACGCTACGCCAAGTGGTGGACCTGCTGGACGACATGGGCATCGAGGTGCGCAGTGCGGGCACATCCGCAGGTTTGAGCGGCGGCGTGGGGACGCTTGCCATCTCGGTGTATCGTCCTGGAGGCCTGGACATCCCGGAACTGACGGGCCGCCTGAGCGAGGTGCAGGACATCGTGGCCGTCGAGTGGCGGTAAGCCCCATCGGAAAACTGACGTGCTCAAGACAGGCAGACGGTGGCATTGAAGCGGAAAAGTGTCCCCGACGCCTGAATCAGCGGTTTGCGGCTAACTGCAGTGCGATTGCAATGATAGCCGATGCCTGCCGCCTGGTTCAGAGCTCACGATCCGCCGCACAACGCTCGCCGAACCCCCGATTCGCGAACGCGGGGGCAAAGGTCCGGTATTCCCCGGCAATATTTCTCTCCATCCTGCGGCGGCGGATGTTTTTGTGCGGGCACGGTAGCTGATAAAATGGACTTTGCGAATCTCAAGCATCCGGGTGGAGGCCCTTGGCAAAGGAGACAAACAAAAACCATCGCCCAATGCCCCTCAGCGAATGCTATGAAGTCCTGGGGCTGAGGGGCAGAGTGGATAGAAAGTCAGTCCGGCAGGCTTTCCGCCGGCGCGTCCGCGCTTGCCACCCCGATCTGAATCCCGGACGTCCCGGCGCGGAGGAGGAGCTCAAGCGCGTCATCCACGCTTACCGCACGCTGGAGGATTATTTTTCGCGGCCGGGAGCCGAGCCGCTGGAAGCGGCATTCCAGGCCACGGGCCGGTACGCTCCTCCCCCGTCCGTTTCCTTTAGCTCCGAACGGACCGGGCTCCTGACCCTGAAAAGTATGGCCGGACTGGCGCTGGGAGCGCTGGCCGGGCTGGTCTATCTGATGGCCACCGGGGGGCCTGCCAGTCTGTTCCAGACACCCGCTCTAGCATGGTGCGTGGCCGGCTTCGCCCTGCTGGGGGCGCTGGGGGGCGGTCTTGCCGCGGCCGAGGCATCCGGCCGGTATTTCCGCCAGAACCTGGTGAGCGGAGGATTGGCGGGAGCGGCGCTGGGCATCATTGCGGCGACGGCATATGTATTGTTGCTGGATGCCTTCCTGCTGGATCCGGCGCGCGCGTGGGCCCTCGTCGCGTTCAGCTCGGGCGGTGGCCTTTCGACGGCGGCCGCCGCAGCCTGGAGGGAATCCCCGGAACCGGCCCACGGATAGCGGCCGCTCTCTGAAACCTCCCGGCGTCCGCCGGGCACGGAAAGGAATCCCGAAAACTGAAGATGACAGGACTCTGCCGCCGCATCGCCGAGAGCCGGCTGTTCCAGAACACCATCCTCGGGATCATTGTTTTCACCGCCGTGGTGATGGGTCTGGAGACCTCCGCCAGGCTGATGAGCGCTTACGGCGATCTGTTCCACACCATCAACGTGACCATTCAGGTCATCTTTGTAGTGGAGATCGTTATCCGCATCCTGGCCTGTGGACCGCGCTACCACCGTTTCTTTGCCAACGGCTGGAATGTTTTCGACTTCCTGATCGTCTCCGCGTCGCTTTTGCCTCAGACGGGAGCTTTCGCCAATATCGCACGCATCGCGAGGTTGCTGAGGGTGGTGCGCGTGGTGTCG
>CALCJH010000368.1 GCA_937967775.1 uncultured bacterium
GGTTGAAGTTCACTTAGCGCCTTCTTGAGCTCTTCGCCGAGCGACCCGGAGTTGCCGGGAGCGTCCAGCTCGATGTAGCGGACGTTGATGCCCGAGCCGCGCAGCATCTCGCGGAAGTGGCGCATCGCGGAGAGGAACAGGGCAATGCGCGCCTTGTGACTCCAGACGTATTCGCCCTCGCCCCGGACCTCCGCCATCCAGACGGCGTCGCGGGACGCATCGAACCCGTCGAATGCGGAGGAGCCCCTGTCAAGCTGGTCGCCGAGGACGATCACAAGGTTGCGCACGGACTCATTGTAACGGCGCGCGCCGTATATTGACAGCCCCTTTTCACCGGGCTAAAGTGTGCAAAGCCCCTCTGTCTTGACCAGGAGTAGAACGCATATGGCATCCTCTCTGAAGGAAGGCGACGCCGTCCAGGTCGTGGATCGCGAGGCCACCCAGGCCGACGAGAAGAATCGCACGTTTTTCAACCATTTCCGCAACACCCGTGGCGTGCTCGAAAAGCTGTACGATGACGGGACTGCCACGGTGGTGCTGGATGCTTCCACCCTGCCGGAGGAGGTCCGCAGGCGTCATGAGGAGCTGACGGAGGCTGCCCGCAAAAAATGGCTGGACGGACTGAGCTCGGAGGCGCGTGCCCGGCTGACTCCGGAAGAGCAGCAGTTCCAGATGCGCTATACCATTCTGGTCAATGTTGACGATCTGCTCCCGGCCGGGGCTGCGAAGAAGGCGGCGAAGGCGTCCACCTCCTCAAAAGCTCCGGCGGCATCAGCTCCTGCGGAGGAGAAGCCTGTCAGGAAGACGGCCACCGGTGCAAAAGCTTCCGCAGCATCCAAATCCGCCGGAGAGTCTCCGAAGACCCTGACACTGAGTGACCTCGAGAAGGCCGAAGAGGAGGCGCTCCGGAGGAGACAGGCGAAGGCCCGGGAGTAGATGAAATCGCCTGTTGCCGGCCGGCTGTGGCGGCTCGGCATTGCTGCCGCTCTGAGTGGGAGTATTTGCGTCCTCGCCGGGTGCACCCGGGCTCCCCGCGAGCCAATCCAGACTGCGGGGGTGACACAGATAGACGTGTGGCATCCCTGGGGCGGCACGCAGGCTGATGCGTTCCGCGATATCGCCCGCGAGTTCGAGAAGCGCCACCCCCACATCCGCGTCCGGCTGCTGTACACGCCAAACGACCTCTCCGCCAATCAGAAGTTTTTCACGGCTGTGGCGGCGGGCATGCCGCCGGATGTCATCATGGTGGACGGCCCGCAGGTGGCTCAATGGGCGGAGCAGGGGGCGCTATCTCCTCTGACGGAGAGGCTCCGCAGTAATGGCCTGGGCGAGAAAGACTACTTCACGCCGTGCTGGAATCAGAACTTTTATGAGGGGGAAGTCTGGGCGCTGACCTACTGCGCTGACCCGAACTTCGGGTTCGGCTGGAACAAGAAAGACTTCCGCGACGCCGGCCTGGACCCGGAGCGGCCTCCGCGCACCCTGAAGGAGTTGGACGAGATGGCGCAGCGGCTGGAGAAGAGCGAGGGTGGCAAGCTCCGGCGCATCGGCATCATTCCCTGGGGACAGTTCGGCTACGCCAACTCGTTGTTCACGTGGGGTTGGGCGTTCGGAGGATCGTTCTACGACCCCGAGACACGCACCGTCACGGCCGACCATCCGCGCATCGTCCAGGCCCTAGAGTGGATGTGCTCCTATGCCCGGACCTACGACGTAAACCGCATCGGAACGCTGCAGGCCGGGTTCACCAGTCAGGAGCAGAACCCGTTCTATATCGGCAAGCTCTCAATGCAGTGCCTGCACATCTCCAGTCTGAAAGACATCGAGCTATATGCGCCGAAGGACTTCGAGTACGGGGTCACCTTTCTGCCAGCCCCGGAGTTCGGCGAGCAGCGCAGCTCATGGATCGGCGGGTGGTGCATGGCCCTCCCAAAAGGAGCCCGGAATCCTGACGCGGCCTGGGAGTATATCCGGTGGATGACTTCCACCCCGGAGGGAACGAAGATCGTCGCGCAGAAGGCGGGCCTGCTGCCGGGATTTCGCCGGAGCGCTTATTTCGATCCCTCTGTGAAGAAGCCGCCGCACTATGAGACGTTTCTGGCCATCCTGCGCGAGACCCGCCATCAGCGTCCGGTGATGCCCGCTCAGGCTTACTATATGAGCGCGCTGGGAAGAGCGGTGGACATGGCGATTCACGGCCTGATGACCCCGAAAGAGGCTTTGGAGGAAGCGCGTCGGGACACGCAGAAAGAGCTGGACAGGATCCTGGCAGGCCGGACTCCGGCCGCAGAACGCGGGAGTGGGAAGCGATGAGCAAGCGCAGGACCACACAGAGACTGAGAAGGCAGCGTCCGGCAGGCACACTGGCAGCTCAGAAACGGCGTCTTGCCGGGGACATTGTGCGTCTCGCACTTGTGCTGAGCACCATCGCGCTTCTGGCCCGCTGGGCCTGGTTCTAGGCTCCCCCTTTTATGCGATTATCCCCATACGCTGGGTGATCCGTCCGGCGCAGCCGGGCGAGTCGAACGACATGCTGCTACTGTTGATATCGGTACGCGCGGCTGATGCCGTGCTACTCGACCACTGTATCATAGGAGTCCCGGAGGACGTGACTTTTGGGCTTTCAGAGTGTGTTCCCTCCAGCCGGCTTGCGTCCCTTGGGCGAAAGCTTGAGGGAGAGAACGGGCACGACGGACCTCCGCCATGCCGCATTTTGGGGGATAATGGGGGTGCGTGATATGGACACACTGGAACGGGCAGTCGAAAGGGAGGGCCACTCCCCGCGCGTCGGAGTCCATCAGCGCGGGCGACTCGGCCGATGGCTGATGTGGTACGTCCTGGGGGCAGGGCTTTTTGCGGTCTGGCTTATCCCGCTGGACCAGCTCCCGTCCGCCTGCCTCACGCGGCGGCTGACTGGCATCCCCTGTCCCACCTGCGGGGTCGGCCGCTCCCTGCACGCGCTGCTGCACGGAGACATCGCCTCATCCCTGCGATATCACCCGCTTCTGCTGCCGTTCCTGATACTTGGCTCCCTCTGGTGGACTGCAGTGGTCAGGCCCGCAGCGAAAGCCGGGCGGAGGGTTCCCGCGCATCTGCAGATCGCCGCGCTGGCGGCAGCCGTGGTCACCCTGCTGGCAGTCTGGCTGATACGGGTGGCGTCGTCTTCCGTGCCGTGATCACCCGGCCCGGCATCTCCAGCCGGTGCCAGCCCGTCTTGTCCACCGTAAAGCCCAGATAATGCGTGCTGGCGCCCACCCACACGAGCGACGGATCACCCAGCCTCCCGGCTGGAATGGCTACCTCCAGTGCCTGTCCCTTCCAGGTGGCCAGGATACCAGGTGGCTGAATCTTTCCCGCAGCGCTGACGGTCACTTCCACCCCGCGGAACCCGTCCGGACCGAGCGAACGCACCTGAAGACGCGCGGAGACTCCCTTCCCGCGGCTTCCGGCGGTCTGCATACGCAAGTAAACATTGTGCGAGTCCCGTGCCACCGAAAGGCCGGTGATATCTGCCCCGCGGCGAAGCGCCCTGCCCACGGTGTCAGCCTTCGGGCTGGGCGCCTGAGCCTCAATTGTTTCCCACACGGCCGTCCGGCCGTTCAGCCCTACCAGGCCGTCCGGAACCGCCGCCACGGCGCGAACCGGTTCACGTCCATACAGCTCGCTCGACCGCACGAAGCTGCGCAAAAACGAGCCCATGACCCCGGTCTGCGAACGGTACTCCTCGATGGCCGCCTGCTTGGCGCTGATCTCGTGGGGACGCAGCGGGAAGACTTCCCAGTGTGTCCCCACGGTCATCAGAGACTGCGGCGGAGCCAGAGGTCGTGACGGTGCCGGGCCACGGGGAGCGGGCCACTGGCCACGATGGATGAGATATGTCATCAGCCGAGGGCGTCCCTCCGGGAATCGGCCCCGCATTTCCAGATCGGACACTGCGGCCGTCGTGAACGCATAGGCGGCGTAATGGTCCGGATGATCGTCCAGCGGTCCGGGGACGCAGATCAGGGTGGGCCGCCACTCTGAAATGACCTCGGAGAGGACCCTCAACAGTTCATTTCCTGTGTAGGGAACCCCCGGACGATACGCCAGACGGTATGGGCAGTGCGAGACGCCGGTGTAGCCCGATGTGAATGGCACTGCCCAGTTGCCGGTCCACAGACGGGTCAGCCCTCTGTCCGGGAATCCCAGGAAAAGCAGATCCGAAGGTTTGAGTCCCAGCCTCATACCGGCCAGCATCGCCTCGCGCTGGCGCTCGCCCCCAAAATCAATCAGGTCCTGAGGTGTGGGGCGGATCTTGCGCTCCTCGCGGCTGGCAGCCACCTTGAACGCGTCACCGTTGGTCAGGAACACCACCCGCGCCTGCCCGCCGGATCCGCGGACGCGCGCAATGAGACCACCGCATCCCAGCGTCTCATCGTCAGGGTGAGGAGAGACGACCAGAAGACGCATCTCGCCGGGCAGGCGAAGGGAGGCGGGAAGAGATCCTGTGCTCTGAAAGGAGTTGGCCGCCTGGATGCGCAGAGCGATCACGCCAGAGACGACCCCAAGAAGTATGACGGCAATTAGTCCCAGCCGGAACAGTGCACGCGCCGCCGGACGCCTCCGTCCGGATGCTTCCGAAGTGTGCTGCCCTGTTCTGCGCTGCTGCATCTAGCCGTGTGGAGATCGGGAGTGAGATCGGCCCGGTCTGCCGGTTCCCTGCCGGCGGGACCGGGCCCGTCGCGCCATCAACAGTATTACCCCGCCCGGCCTGAATGAGTTTCCGGCGGCGGGAGCGCCGGCGGAGGCGTAACAAATGGCGGAGCGAGTGGGATTCGAACCCACGAGCGAGTTTTGGGACCCGCTACACGATTTCCAGTCGTGCTCCTTCGACCAGCTCGGACATCGCTCCTTGCGCAGCCGATTCTAGCACGCCCCGCTCCCCCTCGTCAATCGGGGCGTGCCTGCTGCTCTTCCATCACCTCCTGCGGGACAATCAGACGGTCCGTTACCGGCTCGTCGGATTCGATGCGCCCGTCGCGGAACCGCACGATCCGGCGGGCGTGCCGCGCGATCTCGGGCTCGTGGGTCACCATGACGATGGTCTTTCCGGCCTCGTTCAGCCGCTGCAGAATCCCCATGATCTGGACTCCCGTGCGGGTATCCAGGTTTCCCGTGGGCTCGTCCCCGAACAGGATGGGAGGGTCGTTCACCAGCGCCCGGGCTATGGCTACCCGCTGCTGTTCGCCGCCCGAGAGCTCCGCCGGGCTGTGCCGCAGGCGGTGCTGCAGGCCCATCATCTCCAGTGCCCGGCGCGGAGCGTCCTTCGGCGGACGCCGCCCGCGGGTGTAAAGCAAGGGAAGCTTCACGTTCCCCAGCGCGCTCATCCGGGGAAGCAGATTGAAGTTCTGGAAGACGAAGCCGATCTTCCGGTTGCGGATCTCCGCCAGAGCCGGGTCCGGAAGCCGGTCCACTTCCCGCCCTTCCAGAAAATAGCGGCCGCTGGTGGGGCGGTCCAAGCAACCGATGATGTTCATCAACGTGGACTTGCCCGAACCCGACGGTCCCATGATGGCCACGAACTCGCCCGGCCCGACATCCAGCGACACGTCCACCAGCGCGGGCACCTCCACCCGTCCCTGCCGGTAGATCTTGCTGACACTGCGGACAGAGATCAGTGGTTGACTTGCAGCTGGCGCGGCCATTTCCCGTCCCTTCCTTCTTCAGTCCGCGCGCCGCCTATTTCCGCGCGGGATTCTCCTGACCGTGCGGACGGACCACCCGGATGCCAAGCTCTTCGAGCTGCGCGGGGTCAACTTCGGACGGGGCTCCCATCATCGGGTCTATCCCCCCGCCCATCTTCGGGAACGCAATGACCTCCCGGATGTTCTCATCGTCGGTGAGATACATAATGAGCCGGTCTATCCCCGGCGCGATGCCCGCGTGCGGCGGCGCGCCCAGCTCGAATGCCTCCAGCATATGCCCGAACTGCGCCTGGATCTGCTCGTCCGTGTATCCCAGTTTGCGGAAAATGGCCTTCTGAAGCTCCGGTTTATGGATCCGCACCGAGCCAGAAGCCCACTCTGAGCCGTTGCACGCCAGATCGTAGCAGAAAGAGCGCATCGCGGCCGGATCCGTATCCAGCAGGTCCACATGCTCAGGGCGGGGCATGGCGAAGGGGTTGTGTGCGAAGGTCCAGCGATTGTTCTCCTCGTCCCACTCGAAAACGGGGAAATCTGTGATCCAGCAGAACGCCAGCACATCCGGGTCCGCCAGCGCCAGCCGCCCGGCAATCTCCCTACGCAGCCTGTCCAGAGCCCTGGCCACGATGGCCGGCTGGTCGGCGATGAAGGCGATCATATCCCCGGGAACTGCTTCCACCGCCTCCACCAGCCGGGAGACTTCCTCGGGCGAGAGGAACTTGGCGATGGGCGACCGGACCGAACCACCCTCTTCCACCAGCAGATACGCCATCCCCTTCGCGCCGGCATCCTTCGCCAGTTCCGTCAGTTCGTCAATCTGACCGCGAGAAAGAGACGCCCCTCCCGGATAGCGCACCGCCTTCACCTGACCGCCTGAAGCGATGGCGTTCCGGAACACCCCGAATTCAGACTCCGCCACGATCTCGCCGCAGTCCACCAGCTCCAGAGCGTAGCGCACGTCCGGCTTGTCCGTCCCGAAGCGCGCCATCGCCTCATCGTACGTAAACCGGGGAAACGGCTTGATCAGCCTCTTACTGGAGAACTTCTCCACCACGTCTATGGTCAGAGCCTCCACCACCTCCAGAACTTCGTCCTGGGTGGCGAAGCTCATCTCCAGATCCAACTGCGTGAACTCGGGCTGACGGTCGGCGCGCTGAGCTTCATCGCGGAAGCACTTGGCGATCTGGAAGTACTTCTCGAAACCCGCCACCATCAGGAGCTGCTTGAACTGCTGGGGGGCCTGAGGCAGGGCATAGAACAGGCCCGGCTGGAGGCGGTAGGGCACCAGGTAGTCCCTCGCGCCTTCCGGGGTGCTTTTGGTCATCACGGGCGTCTCCACCTCGATGAACCCCTGAGCGTACATGAACTCCCGGATGTGCCGCACCACGTCGCTGCGCAGCTTCATCTTGCGGAACATTGAGGGCCGTCGCAGATCCAGATAGCGGTATTTCAGGCGCAGTTCCTCGTTTACAGGAGTGTCTTGATCTATCTGGAAAGGAAGCGGCTTCGCGGGGTTCAGCACCTCCACAGCGTCCACCAGAACCTCCACCTCTCCGGTGGCCAGGTTGGGGTTTTCGGTCCCGGCGGGCCGCCGCCGGACCTCTCCCTGAAGCTCCAACACCCACTCGCTGTGAACAGCCTGAGCCGTTCTGTGGGCTTCCGGCGACGACTGAGGATCAATGACCGTCTGCACGATGCCCGTGCGGTCTCGCAGGTCTATGAAGATCAGGCCGCCGTGGTTGCGCACACTGTGCGCCCAGCCGTCCAGCACCACCCGTTGTCCGGCGTGCTCCGGACGCAGCTCCCCGCAGTAGATTGTCCTTTTCAGCATTCTTTCTCCCAGATCATCCAGGACGGGATGC
>CALCJH010000369.1 GCA_937967775.1 uncultured bacterium
TTGAACAGCACGCGGATGTTCTCGATGATGTTGTAGCCGAACGGGTAGGAGGCGGACATCGTCACGGTATAAACCGAGGTCCCGTCCGTGACGATGACATCGGCGTTCAGCGCGGGAAAGGTAGAAACCTCAGTCACCGACGCAAACACCGGCCCGCCGCCCGGTCCTCTTACGGCGAGCAGCAGGCCCACTGCGAAGAGCAGACAGGCAGACACGCGGGAAATACGCGAAAAATCAGTCGCGGAAAGAATCATCTCGGGTTCTCCCGTACGATCAGCACAAAAGGGTTGTTGGCCGGCAACCAGATCGTTACTTACACGAACATTCTACCACAGGTCCGCCGGCAGCAGGGGCAGCAGTCTTCGGGGTGAACCGGGTCCGGCGCCGTGGTCTCCGGATGGTTCAGGACTTCGGATCCGGGTTTTCCCTGCGGGGCAGCGCGCGAGTCGAACCCCCTGTGATGCCGCCGTCCACCAGCAGCGTCTGAGCGGTGATGTAGGCGCTTGCGTCCGATGCCAGAAACACGATGGCTCCATCCAGGTCCGTGGGCTGCCCGGGGCGCTTCAGCGGGATGCGATCGCACAGATACTCCACCCACTCCTGGTCCTCGTACATCACGCGCGTCTGCTCCGTCTTGAACCATCCCGGCGCAAGACAGTTCACCGTGATGCCGTACGGCCCCCAGTCGTCGGCCAGGCTCATGGTGAGCTGCTTCACACCCCCACGGCTGGCGCCGTATGGAGCAAGCCCCGCGTAGCCGAAGACGCAGGTGACGGATCCGATGTTGATGATGCGCCCGTACCTGCGCTCCGCCATTCTGCGGGCAACCGCCTGCGCCACGAAGAAGGTGCCACGCAGATTGGTGTCCAGGACCGTGTTCCAGTCGTCCCAGGTCACCTCGAACGCCGGTTTGCGGATGTTGCATCCGGCGTTGTTGACCAGGATATCCACCTTCCCGTAGTGCTCCCAAGCGTCCCGCGCCATACGCTGGATGCTATCGTAGTCCCGCACGTCCAGTTCCAGGGGGAGCGCGCGGCGGCCCATCTCCTCGATCTCCCGGCGGAAGGGCTCCAGCGCCTCGATGCTGCGGCTGGTGATGACCAGATCGGCTCCGGCGCGCGCCAGAGCCCGTCCGAAATACTGTCCCAGACCGCGGCTGGCTCCGGTGACGATGGCCACGCGGCCGCTCAGATCGAAGATGCTTGTGTCGCCCATTGTCTCTGGTCTCCGTCCCGGCGTCAGGGTTCCAGGATCACCTTCATCAATCCCGGCTCGCGCGCATACAGCCGGGCGAACCACTCCGGTCCCTCCTCCAGCGGAGCTGCGGCGCTGATGAGCCGGTCCACCCGCACCTGCCCGGATGCGATCAACTCCAGACAGCGGGGATACTCGCCTGCGGAGGCGCAGGAGCCCTGCAGGGTGAGCTCGCGCGTCACCACCCACTGGAGAGGCAGGGTGACTTCCGGGGCCAGATTGCCCACCAACGTCACCCACCCGCCCTTCCGGACGGACGCGACCGCCGTGCGGAACGCCTCCGCATTGCCCGCCGCGTCGAACGCAAGGTCCACCCCGTCCCGCTCTGTGAGCGCGCGCACCACGGAAGGAACGTCGGAGCTGGAGGCATACAGCAGTTCGTCAGCGCCCAGATCCCGGGCCAGGTCCAGCCGCCTGCCGTCCATGTCCGCCACCAGCACCCGAGGACACCCTTCGGCCTTCAGCGCCTGCATCAGCAGCAGGCCGATCATCCCCGCTCCCACCACCAACACAGTGCGGGCTTGCTTCACCGGCGAGATGCGCACGGCATGTGCGCCGATGGACACCGCCTCCACCATTGCGGCCTGACGGAACGGAAGGCCGTCCGGCAGCCGGTAAAGGATGCGCTCCGGAACGGCAACATACTCCGCAAACGCCCCGTCACGGCGGTAATCCCCGCAGGATACGCCCAGAACCCGCCTGCGGTCGCACAGGTTGACGCGCCCCTCGCGGCAGAAGGAGCACTCGCCGCAGTAGACAGTGGAGTCGAACGTGACCCGTTCGCCCTCTTTCCAGCCCGACACGCCCGGCCCGAGCGCAGTGATCTCTCCCGCCGCCTCGTGCCCCATAATGACCGCAGGAATGCGCCTTCCCGTGCTGCCATCCATCCCGTGGACGTCGCTGCCGCAGATGCCGCACGCCCGCACCCGCACCAGTACCTCTCCCGGCCCCGGCTCGGGCTCGGGAACCTCCCGGACAGCCAAGCGCCCGTATTCCTCCAGCACAAGAGCTCTCATGTCGCACTCCCGCAACGATAGTATAACTGCCGGAGACAGCCAGGCGCACGCCGCAGCCGAACCACCCCGGCCGGGCTGAACGGAGCCGGCGCATTGCCGGGCGGTGCGGTGGACACGTATAATGGGGAGGAATCCGGAATCGGGGTGTGGCGCAGTTTGGCAGCGCGTCCGCTTTGGGAGCGGAAGGTCGCCGGTTCAAATCCGGCCACCCCGATATCTCAAAAGGCCGTACAGCAAAAAAGCGGGCGACCGGGCTCGAACCGGCGACATCCAGCTTGGAAGGCTAGCGCTCTACCAACTGAGCTACGCCCGCTTGCACTGGGATTATACCATTGAGAGGCGCGCATTGCACGCCTCTCCGAAGAGAGTTTCTGCACGCCCCCGTAGCTCAGGGGATAGAGCAACTGCCTTCTAAGCAGTGGGCCACAGGTTCGAATCCTGTCGGGGGCGCTCCCTTCATCCGGCGCCGCTCCCTCAAGTGAGAGGAATGACCTGTCCCGGCCCTTCGGCGAACGCCTCGAACACCCGGGTCACCTGCCAGGCCTGCTCCAGGGTTCCTTTCGCCGGCGGACGGCCCTCCAGGATGCTTTCGGCGAACTCCCGGACCTCGCCGTAGTATCCCATCAGGAACAGCCCCTTGTTGTAAAGCTGCCCCAACGAGAACTCCGGCTCCCAGACGGCGGTGGTCTCTTCCGGAGTCCCGCGGAAGAAGTCCGGGTTGTCTCCGTAGCCGACCGGTGGATTGCGGTGGTAGCTGACGCGGATATTGTTCTCCACCACGATGTGCCGTCCCCGCCCGACGATAAGCGTCCGCTCCATGCCGCCGGAGAGAGACTGCCCGGCCGTCAGCGAAAGGACCGCCACCTCGCCCGTCTCAAAGGTGAAGACTGCGGCGCCTGAACCCGACTCCGAGCGCTGATAGAAGAGTGTGGCCGGCATTCCCAGCAGAAAGACGACGAGCGACACCGGGTGGCAGAGATGGTCCAGAAAACCCACCACTCCTCCTTCGGCCGGGCCTCCCTGCACATACCGGCGCAGTTCCCCGGCCGGCGGGATGCCCTGCGGATACTGCACGCTCACCAGCGTCGCGCCGCCGAAATCCTCCAGGTGCATCAGCTCGCGCGCCTTCTCGTTGGCCGGGAAGAACATCTTCTTGAAGCCCACCATCACTGTCTTCCCGGTCTCCCGGGAGAGGCTTTGCAGCTTGCTGATCTCCTCGCAGGAGGCGGCGGGAGGCTTCTCGATCCACACGTGCACCCCGGCGCGGAGGCACTCCGAGGCGATGGCCGGATAAAGCGGGCGGCCATCGGCGTCGTAACCGGTGACCACGAAGACCGCGTCCAGGTCTTCCTTCTCCAGCATCTCGTGGTAGTCCGTGTAGGAACTCTCCGCCCCGAATCGCTCCGCAAATGCGCGGGCGCGCTCGCCGTCCAGGTCGCACGTGGCTGACAGCCGCACCGGGGCGAACTGGAAGGTGGGGTAGATATTGCGGAAGGCGTGCGAGCCGCACCCGATGAAACCGGCCCGGATCTCCGGCCGGTCTTCCAGATGCCCGTGAAAGCCAATCCTCACTGCGCAGGCTCCCCGGATTCCTGTAGGTCCATAGTCACGATCACCCTCTTGCCCTCTCTCCAGAGCACCAGCTTCATCTTCTGGCCCACGCGAGCCTGCACGAACACCCCCACCACGTCGTCCGCCGTGGTGATCTTCTGCCCGTCTATCTCCAGAATGACGTCGCCCGCCTCGATGCCCGCCCGCGAGGCGGGGCTGGGCTGCTCCACGCGGACGATGAGTGCCCCTTCCGCGGCGGGCATCCCCAGACGACCCGCGATGCGCGTGGTCAGGTCACGGACATAGAACCCTGGCCAGGGCCTGCGCACCTTGCCGTACTGCTCGATCTCCCTGACCACCCAGCGCACCGTGGAGACTGGCGTGGCGAACCCGATGCCCTGGGCCTCGGAGATGATGGCAGTATTCAGGCCGATGACCTGCCCCCTCAGGTTGCACAGGGGGCCGCCCGAGTTGCCCGGATTGATGGCGGCATCCGTCTGGATCATGTTCTGCAGAATGGTGCCGCCGGGGCTTTTCAGCGTGCGCCCGGTGGCACTGACCACTCCCACCGTTACCGTGTTCTTGAAGCCGAACGGATTGCCGATGGCCACCACCCAGCTTCCGATGACCAGGGTATCCGATGAAGCCAGAGTCGCCTGGGGCAGATTCTTTCCCTCGATCTTCAGCAGCGCCAGATCGCTGGGCGGATCGCTTCCGAGGACCTGCGCTTCGAAGGCCTGCTTGTCGGGGAGGGTAACGGTGATGCGGGACGCGCCCTGGATAACATGGTGGTTGGTGAGCACCAGCCCCTTCGCGCCGTCAATGATGACGCCGGAGCCCTGCCCGGAAGGGACTTCCTCGGCCTGAGGCTCGCCGAAGAATCCCCAGAAGTCACCGAAGGTGAAGCGGTATCGCCGGGCGGTGGTGTCTATGTTCACCACCGCCGGGCCAACCCGGCGCACCGCCTCGATGACCGGGCTCCGCTCATCCGGCGCATCCACGCCGGTGCCTGCGGCTCCTTGGATCGGCGTGAGGGCAGGCCTGCCGACCGTCCAGACCTCCGGAGCCTTCGGACGCCCTCCTGCCAGCCTCGCGCCCAGAAAGCCACCCGCCGCAGAAAGGCCGAACACCGCGGCGAGCAGGAGCAGAATATGCCGTCTAGCCATGACTGTCCGGATCATACCTCACCTGATAAGAGCAGTTAGCACGCGGCGCTGTTTTCCGCAAGCGAGCCGCTCCAACCCTCCGCTTGCGGCAGCCGCCGTTCGCCGCTACCATGACCGGTAGCCGGGGCGGCCAGATTCCGCCCCGCAAGACTTGGAGGAGCGAACACCAGAGCTTGACCAGAGAAGAGATCGCGGAGATCGAGCAGGCGCCGGTGATCGGCGTGCTGAGCTACCAGGGTGATGTGCGGGAGCACCTGGTGGCCGTCGAGGCGGCAGGGGCAAGGGCGGTGCCCGTCAACCGGCCGGAGCAGTTGCGGGAGTTGGCCGGGCTCATCATCCCGGGAGGCGAGAGCACCACCATCGGCAAATTGTTGACCCACTTCGGGATGGACCAAGCCATCCGTGAGTGCTACGAACAGGGTATGGCCCTGTTCGGCACTTGCGCGGGGCTCATCCTGATGGCGCGCGAGATCGAGGGGAGCGATCAGCCCCGCCTTGGCCTGATGGACATCACCGCCCGCCGCAACGCCTTCGGGCGTCAGGTCCAGAGCTTCGAGACCGACCTGGATGTGCCGGATCTGGGAGGCGGTCCGCTCAGAGCCGTGTTCATCCGGGCGCCGTATATTTCGGCCGTGGGTGCGGGGGTGCGCGTGATGGCCAGTTTCAATGAACGCATCGTCCTGGCCCGTCAGGACCGGTTGCTGGCCGCCGCCTTCCATCCAGAACTGGTGGGCGAGACGCGCCTGCATCGCTACTTCCTGGACATCGCCACAGGGAAGGTGTAACCTTGCGTGCCGCCGCGGCTCCGGCCGGACGCGTAAGCTCCGCAGTGGCCGTTCTTCTGGCGGCGGTGACCGTCGCCGGGGGCGGAGCCGCCTGGCTGGTCCGCAACAGACCCGAGCCCATTGCACCGCCGGAGCGTCCGCGCCGGGTGACGCCCGTTCTGCAGCGGGAAGGGGACGGCAGCGAGCGTCTGGCGATCTCCCCTGACGGCCGCACGGCCGCCTGTTTGGACTCCGAGGGCTGGTTTCATCTCTACCGCTCCGACGGCAGCCTGGC
>CALCJH010000370.1 GCA_937967775.1 uncultured bacterium
GACACGTCGCGGGGGCGCGCCACGTCGCAGACCACGCTTCCGCTTTTCAGATGCTCCGGCAGGATGATGGCATCCACCGCGCTGGAGACCGTGATGACCACATCCGCCTGCGGCAGTGAGTCGGCTACGGATGTGCTGCAGTTCACTCTGCAGTCGGTGCCTGCCGCCACCTCCGGGGCCAGATTTTGCAGCCGGGAGCGGTCCCGCCCGATGATGACCATCTCAGGGAACGAGCGCGCCAGCAGTTTGGCGCAGGTCTTCCCGATGGAGCCGGTGGCGCCCACGACAGCCACGCGCGCTTTCGCCGGGTCTATCTCCATCAGACGGGCCGCCTCGACGGCCCCCTGCACGGCGGTGGCCACAGTGTAGCTGTTTCCCGTCGTAACAGCGATCTTGACCCGCTCCGCCAGCGTCTTTCCGCCGTCTCCCACCACCGACGTGAACGCGCCGAGCCCCAGGATGCCCGCCCCGTGCTCTTCCGCTATATGCGCCGCCTGCACCAGCCGCTTCCAGACCTCCTCCTCCGGGAGAGTAAGGAGCTGGCGGGGCGTGAGGGGGCAGGCGATGAACCAACCTTCCGCCTCGCTGCCATCCGTCCCGCGGACCCCGGTGATGTGGCTTACGGTCTGAGGACTCTTGAAGGTGAGGCCCCATTCCACCAGCCGGGGCGGCAGGTAGCGGGTGAAGGGATACTTGCGCGCGACATCGCGCACGTCCAGAGGATGGATGATGAATGCGAATCTGTTCAAAACGCCGTTACTTCCCGCGCCTGTGCTGCAGGAACCATTCGTAAAGCCCGGGATTGTTATACGTCTCGGTCCAGGAGTCGTGCTGCGCCTCCGGGTAGACGGTGAGCCGCGGCTCGGCACCGCATTTCTTGAGCGCATCTACCATCCGCTCGGTCTGCTCCAGGGGCACCACCGTATCTTTCGCCCCGTGGAACGCCCAGACCGGCACGTCTTTCATCCGGCAGGCTAGCCAGGGATTGCCGCCCCCGCAGATGGGAGCCGCGGCCGCGAACCGTTCCGGATGCTCGCTCACCAGAGCCCACGTCCCGAAGCCGCCCATGCTGAGCCCCGTGCAGTAAATGCGCTCAGTGTCCACCCGCCAGCGAGACGACACTTCATCCAGCAGGCCGGTGAGCTCGGGCAGCATCCGGTCCCACCACCGGTCTGTCGGACACAGCGGAGCGGCGATGATGAACGGGAGCCCTTCAGGCAGGGACTCTGCCACCTTGATGGGCCCATGGATCTTGACGCGCTGGACGTCGTCGCCGCGCTCACCCGCCCCGTGCAGGAACAGGATAAGGGGCCACTTCTTCTCTGGTTCCTTCTCGTAGCCCGGCGGCAGATATAGCAGATACTGACCCTTGACGGTCAGAGTGAGCGTTCTCTGAAAGCTCTGAGGCGTGGCCGATCCTGCCGCGCAGGCAGTGGAGCAGCCGAGCGCCACCGCACCCAGGATAAATGCGAGAGTCAGCATTGCCCTAATCTCCATTTCCATCGCTCTCGAACTCCGTGATCTCCGGACTCCACCCCAGCTGCTCCAGAAGACGTTCGTAGTCTTCAGGCGTCAGGTCTTCCGGCCGCCGTCCCGTGGTCGCCACCAGCACGGCTTCCAGCACGTTTGTGCCAGTGGAGCGGCCGCCGAAGCTCTGGGTGGTGGTCACCAGCCGCTTCAGACCCCGCCTCCGCAGAAGCTCCCGGTCATCCGGCGTGGTGGTGTTTGTCAGGATGGTCTTTCCCGCAAGCGCTTGTTCTCCCTCCGGCAGAAAGCGGCGGATCAAATGGAAATCGCCCGCCACCACATCCGCCCAGCGGAAGACCCAGCCAAACCGGGGAGTCATCCGTTCCTGTTTCTCGCCCGTCGGATAAAGCCACTTGAACGGCAGCCGTACGATGACCGGGAGCAGCAGCCGGGCCAGAACCCGCACTGTCGCGAAGTTCCGGACGGGAAACGGCAGCCCCAGGCTGAACATCAGGTCCCCATAGATGGCCGGACCACCCAGAGCTGCCACCTCCTCCGCCATGCCAAAACGGTCCACTGCACAGACTACCAGCGTTTTCGCGCTCCGGAAGTCCACAACGTTGTCTTCCGCCAGACGGCACACCGCCTGCCGCTCCAGGGTGTTCTTCAGCCCACTGCCGTCCACAACAGGGGTCACCCGGGAGTTGGCGGCCAGGCGGCGGGCGTCGCGGAACTCGTAGCGTCTTCCCCCGGCCACCAGCCAGCGGTCTATTCCGCCCAGCCCGATGGCATCCACCCGGCCGTCCAGCTCCCGCAGTCTCGCGGCGAAGGCCTCCAGGCTTCCATCTGTGCCAACCCGGCTGATGGAGAACTCCTCCCCCAGAAACGACGCCGTAAAAGAGAAGTCCCGACGGGAGCTGCCCAGGCTGACGCTAACGACGGTTTTCATGGCAGGCCACATTATGACCGATGCTCCGCGCGGTCCGCGCCGTCTGTCCCCGTGGCAGGGTGGCGGGGCGGATGCGGATAAGCTTGACTGTGAGCAGGGATGGAAGGCACAGGGGAGACAGTCGCCAGTCCCGCGTCCGCGGTATGGAGCCCGGATCGCTGGGTCCGCTTTCAGGATGAGGTCCGCCGGCGCGCCCTGCAGGCGCGTCCGGAAGCCGCGGCGTGGCTTGTCATCGCCAGGGCCGCCCGCCGGGTGATGGCCACCTATACCACCAGCTTCTACCTGGTCAGCCGCTTCCTGCCCCTCCAGAAGCGCAGACGGGTGGAGGTCATCTACGCCGCCGTGCGCTATCCCGACGAGGTGGTGGACTCCTTTCCCTTCCCTCCGGAAGAGCGTGACGCCCTGCTGGGCCGCTGGCGCGAGGATTTCGAGCGCGCCCTTGTGGTGGACAGCCTTGAACAGATGCTTCGCTCGGGAATATCGCCCTTCGTCGCCGCATTCACCGTGCTGACCCGTGAGACCGGCATTCCGCCGGATGAGTACCGCGCCTTCCTTGATGCTATGGGACGCGACATCCGCCCGGCTCCCTTCGCCACGCTGGACGATCTGATCGAACACTACGTCTACGGCAGCGCAGTGGTGGTGGGGCTGTTCCTGGCTCGCGTCTACGGCCCCTCCGCGCCGGACCGGATGGACGATGCGATTCAGAGCTCCCGCGATCTGGGCATTGCCCTGCAACTCACGAATTTCCTGCGCGACGTGCGGGAGGACTGGCGCCGGGGACGGGTCTACATCCCTCTGGACATCCTGAGCGAAGAGGGGGTGGGTATTGCCCGGCTCGACGATCCGGCGCAGGAGGAACCTCTTTTGCGCGCGGTCCGGCGGCTGGCCAGGGCGGCGGACGGGTATTACCGGCGGGCGGAGGAGAGTCTGGACGCCTTTTCGCCGGACTGCCGTATCGCTATCGAGGCCTGCATCCGGGTATACGGCGCCCTGAACCGGCGCATCATGGACAGTCCGGACTCCCTGAGAGTGCGCCAGTCCGTGCCGTTCGCCGAAAAGTGGCGCGTGCTGCCGCCCAGCAAGTACTGGCGCCTTCCACTGGCGCTTCTGGAGAGGTAGGGCGGATTGGCGGTAAAGCGTGCAGTGGTCATCGGCGGCGGGCTGGGCGGTCTCAGTGCAGCCATCCATCTCCGGTTGGGAGGGCTGGAGGTGCACCTGCTGGAGGCCAATGCCCGGACGGGGGGACGGGCCAACCTCATCGAGCTTGATGGCTTCCGCTTCGATACCGGCCCCAGCCTTCTGAACTATCCCTGGGTGTTCGAGGATCTGTTCCGCGCCGCCGGACGCGAGCTGAAAGACGAGGTGGAGCTGCTGCCCGTGGATCCCAGCATCACGTTCGTGTGGCCGGACGGCCAGACCCTCCAGCTCTCTGCCACTCTGCCGCGGCTGGCGGAAGAGGTATCCCGTATGGAGGGCGGCGATACCTCCGGGCTGATGGCGTTCCTCGCGGATGCGTCAGGCAAATTCCGGCTGGCTATGGAGAAGCTGGCCGTGCGGAATGCCGATACGCTCGGACAGTGGCTGCAGGGGGTGAGCTTGAGCGAACTTGCCCGTTCCGGGGTATGGCGCAGCTTCGAGCGTGAGCTTTCCCGCTTCTTCCGCAACCCTCGCCTCCGGCAGGCGCTGGGATCCTATGCCATGTACCTGGGCGGGGCCCCGCACCGGCTGCCGGGTCTGTTCACCATCCTGCCTTATGGAGAACTGGCCTACGGGCTATGGCTGCCGCGTGGGGGGATGTACGCCCTGATCCAGGCCGTGGAGAATCTGGCGGCGTCGGTGGGAGTAGAGATTCACACCGGATGCCGGGTGGAGAAGATCATCCTGCGCGAAAGCCGTGCCGCCGGAGTGGCGCTGGCGGAGGGAGGGACTCTGGAAGCGGATGCCGTTATTTCCAACGTAGACGTTCCGACCACCCGGCAGGATCTACTCCCGCCGGAGATAACACCGCTGCGGCGCTTGAGGATGACCCCTTCGGTGATGACGTTCTACATCGGCGCGCGGGGAAGGCCGGCCGCAGGCGGTCACCATACCATCTACCTTCCGGATGACCCGCGCGCGGCGTATGACGACCTGATGGAACGCGGCAAAGTGCCGGACGACCTGCCCTTCTACGTGAGCGTTGCCTCGGAGACGGACCGGACTCTGGCTCCGGAGGGATGTTCAACGGTCTTCATCCTTGTACCGCTGCCGCTCCGGCCTCATCTGAACAGCGTTTCTGAAGACGAGTTGGCTTCAAACACCCGTCAGAAGGTGCGCCAGCGCTTGGAGCGTCACGGGACGGCGGCGCTGATAGACGGCGCCAAGGTGGAGCGCGTCTGGACGCCGCAGGTCTGGGAACGGACGTTCGGACTGTTTCAGGGTTCTGCATTCGGAGCGGCGCATACCCTCACTCAGATGGGGCCGATGCGTTGGTCTAACCGCGACCTGTCCATCCCGGGACTCTACTACGTGGGGGCCAGCACCGTCCCCGGAACAGGGTTGCCCATGGTGACCATCGGAGGGCGGATGACGGCCGCGAGGGTGCTCAGTGATCTTCGTTAGGCAATACGGCAGCGAGGGTGGCCGCAGCATTGTGGGGCTGCACGGCTGGGGAGGAGATCACCGGGAGTTCGCGGCGGTGGCCGCCCGCCTGCCGGCGGGCTTCCGTCTTCTGTCGCCGGACCTGCCGGGCTACGGGGACTCGCCGCGCCCGGAGCGCTGGGATGTGGGGGAGATACTCGACGCAGTGGAGCGGACTTTGCAGCCCCTGGGGGCGTTCCCCTG
>CALCJH010000371.1 GCA_937967775.1 uncultured bacterium
TCTTGCTCGCGGCGGCCTTTGCGTTAGCTGCGCCGGCGGCATATGCCCAGACTGGCAACCTGGCTCATCTGTTGTTCAATACAGGTGTAGACGCATCTAAAGCCGTCTTGGCGGACGGGACCCCTGACCCGCACTACCTTCTGGTCGACGTGCCGGCTGGCTCTCCCGCAACAGCGCTGAAGATGATAGCGCATCCGGCTTGGGTGCCAAACAGCGCAACTTCTGCGTGGATCGGTCCTTATGTGAATCCGGCGACAACGGCTCACGGTGGGATTTATAAGTACAGTTACCAGCTGGACCTGACCGGTTATGATCCTGCTTCGGTGGTCATCACGGGTCGTTGGAGTTCCGACAATCAGTCCGCTATGTTTGTGAACATCAGCCTCAACAACACGCCGGTCAGCAGCATACCGGACTATGCTTTTCAATACTGGTGGACGTTCACTCTGAACAGCGGATTTGTTTCGGGGCTCAACAGTCTGGAGTTTCACGTTGTAAATCAGGACGTGGGACCCGGCGGTATTCCCGGGCAGAACACGGGAAATCCCACAGGCTTGCGGGTGGAGTTTCTGGAAGGCAATGCCCTCCCTATCCCTGAGCCGGTCTTCTTCCAATTCGGGGCGCTGGCAGGAATGGGAGCTCTCGGGTTGCTGAGACTCCGCAGGAAGAGCTAACCTTCCGCCCTGCTTCGGATTCGGCTTTTAGGTTCTAGCCTGGTTCGCCGCCCCGCAATTGCGGGGCGGCTTTTGTTTGCGACGGCGCTTGACAGGGAGAATTACAAGCCTTATCTGCTTAGGGGCACACACAGGGACGGGGGAGATTCGGCGCACCGGATCTTCA
Organism: uncultured bacterium; assembly: GCA_937967775.1. Lineage (GTDB taxonomy): Bacteria > Armatimonadota > UBA5829 > DSUL01 > DSUL01 > CALCJH01. Next base: position 841 of record CALCJH010000371.1, read on the forward strand.
GAATCCAGGCATCTTCCATACGGTGGTCGAGCAGCACGGCGTCAACCGCGAGTATCGAGACCAGTCCGCCTGCGCTTTTTGTGGTTTCGACATGTCCGGCGCAGCCGGACGGCTCAACCACCGTACGAAATGTTCCGGGAACGAGCTCCCGGAACATCGGCTCTTAGCCCCCCTCATCCAAACCTTCTCCCGCCAGGGGGGAAGGCTTTTTACCCGGCGGCCTGCAGACTGACTTCCCTCTCTGCCAGCATTCGTTACCGGTAACGGCAGGAACCGCCCTCTTCCTGAGAGCGGGAGAGGTTTCGGATGAGGGGGCTTCTCTTTAGCGACCCTTGCTGCTGGACGCTTGACGCGAGTCGCTCGACCACCCCAACGTTGGTCGAGCAGCGTGCTGCGGGCGCGCGTGTCGAGACCACATCGGTTTTGCGGGGAATCCTAAAGATAGGTCTTCATCCCCAGCATACCCTCGGTTCCTGCCGGGATGGCTCCGCGCGCGAATGAGCGGGCGTCGTTGTCCTCGAAACACGGGGTCTCGTCGGTGGCATCGTTTCTGAGCGCAAAGTTGTAGGCTTCCCCCAGGCTGACCCGACCATCCCCGTCTGCGTCTGCGTTCACGCTTCCTGATCCGTCCGGCTTCTGGCCGCTGAGAGCCGCCATGATCCAGAAGGGGAACTCGTTGTAAAGCAGGTCCGGCCTGCGCGCCCGGCTAATCTGGACATCATCGGCGGCGGACATGAGGACGCGGTTGGGACCCGTCAGATCGTCCAGAAAGCCGCCGCTGAAGCACTGGCTTGCGATCAGAATCAGCGTGCCGCAACTGGAGACCTTTGCCACTTCCGCTGCGAACTCGTCGTCATACATCGGGCCGGACTGCCAGAGCGAGAAGCTTTCGTCTATCCTCACGCAGTCCTGCTGGCGGCCGTCGCCGTTCAGATCCGCGCCGATGGAGTTCTCGCAGATCCGGTCCAGCACCTCGTCGTCGTTGTCGTCAATGCGTCCGCCGTAAAGGTCCGGTTCCACACTGCCGCTCCTCTGCGTCAGACATCCACCGCCGTGGTCATTGATGTGGATGAACACTGTGTCCTTCGGGGTTACCACCCTCTGCAGCTCATCGAAGACCCGGCGGATGTTGCCGTGTGAGGCCGTGAAGTGCACTGGCATATCGCTCGCGCGTTTCCCCTCGCGGCTGTCGTCCGGCGGAAGGCCGTCTGCGTAGATGACGGTGATGTCGGACGCCTGGTAGCCGTAGCTGACGAGGATATCGTACATCACGGTCAGGTCGTTCCAGTAGCGAATGTGGTTGCTGTCCGGCTTTCCGCCGCCTGCGATCAGGACGGCGTATTTTCGGGCCGGCGTGAGTTGTTCTTTCGTGTATCGCGCTACCCTGCGGATGCTGTCGGGCGGAGTCAGGTCCAGCGCGGCAGCCGGCCCGCGGATGGCGGCGGCGCGCAGCACGCTGAGGTGTTCGGCCTTCTCGATCTGCAGGACGGCGGATGAGCCTGCGAGCGACGGATGATCATCGCGGCCGGGCCTGCGGAGAAATCCCTGGGCCTTCACCCGGTCTCCCCATTTCAGTCCCTGCGGGCGTGCTCCCGTCAGCGGCACGAAGCAGCCGGGCGGCAGCGGCAAGTTCACCTCCACCCGCTCTATGTCGTCCACGATCATCGGGATGGAGCCCCCGTAGTAATAGCCGGTGACCTCCACCTGCCTGCCGAGCAGCCTTCGCAAGTCTCCCGCGCCGGGCTTCAGGGTCAGGGGGGCAGGCCGCAGGATTGCCGGCGCAGAGGGCGCGCCCCGGGGCAGAGCGCCCGCCGGGGTCACGACGAAAACAGCGACAATTGACGGGATGAGCGGCACATACGACGCGCGGACCGGTCGGAGACGCATAGTGCGGAGATTCCTTTCGCATCTTCTCTGGCAAGGACGCCCGTCACCGCAGGGGCGTCCTTCTTTATGCCGTGCCCGGAGAGACAGCGGGGCACGACGACTGCTCTAACATTTTGAGTTATACTTCCGTTTGTCCGGCGAAAGCCGGGAGCGCGCAAGAGGCCGGTAGCCCTGTGACTCGCCTTTTCAATCGAAGCCTGTGGACAGCTGCCCGGCTGCTGGCGGTTCTCCCACCGCTGCTTCTGCTTATATTCGCCATTTTCCTTCTCCGGAGAGAGTTCCAGCACTCGCGCCCCGAAATTATCCGCCTTGTGACCGCGGAGATCTCCGCCGCCACCGGAATCGAGATCACGTTCTCCTCGGCCGACGCCTCAGTGCCAGGCAGGCTGAAGGTGGAGGATATCGCCCTCTCCCGGGAGGGTTTCGGCGAGATCGCGCGCGCCCGGTCGGTCACTGTGCGCTACGACCTGGGAGAGCTCCT
>CALCJH010000372.1 GCA_937967775.1 uncultured bacterium
AGTGTCTTGATAACATCCTCGGTGATGTCCACTCCTCCGTACAGCACGGCGATCTTGTCCACCACCGTCGCCAGCCCCTTGGCCTGCGCCACCTTGGCGATCGCCTCCTTGAGGTCGGCCGTGATCTTGTCCGAGAGCTGGGACTTGCGCTGCTCCACCTGCTGACTGTAATCCTCCGCCAGCGTGCGCCCGTTCGCGTCGTTCCTGTTGGCCAGGTCGCGCAACTCCTTCAGGCGCGCCCGCTCCTGCTCCGTCAGATCGCTCTTGTTGCTCAGAGCATTCAGCTCTTCGTCACGCTGCTTGGAGATGCGCTCCAGCTCGTCTATGCGGCTCCTGTCGGCATCCGTCAAGGGGCTCTTGCTCCGGAGCTGCACAAGCTGCTTGATCTCCTCTTCCGTAAGCAGCCTGTGCGACGCACGGATATCCAGCTCACGCCGGAAGCTCTCCACCATCCGGTTGATCTCTTCATTGGAAGTGGTGGTGACTTTATATTCGTTGAACGCCTTCTGCACGTCCACCACACCCACCGCCGGCTGCGTTGCCCCCTGCGCCGCAACCGGCGCGCACGCCGCACAGACCACGGCAATGACAACCGCCAGAGCGCTGATTGCCCGAATCCTATTCAATGTCACAGTCTCCTTAGAGTTTCCAACCTGTTGCCACGCCCGCGCCGCTGCCGGCTCAGAAGGCCTGGCCGATGCTGAAATGCGTTCGGGATCCTTCGTCCCCGAAACCGTAATCGAACCGCAGGTTCCCGATGGGAGTGGCCACCCGGATTCCCAGCCCGTATCCGAAGTGCCCCTTGAACGAGCTGGACTGGCTCAACTCCGGGATGACGTCCACGTAGTCGTTCCCCCAGGCGTCACCGTAGTCCGCAAAGATCACTCCGCCCAGTCCGCCACTCAGGGGGACACGGTATTCGACGCTGGCCAGCAGCATGGAGTTGCCCCAGAAACGGTCCTCGCGGTATCCCCGCAGACGCTCCGCGCCGCCCACGAAATACTGCTCCCAGAAAGGCAGCTTGCCGGTGCTGGTGGCTGCCCTCAAGCGCACCGCGATGGTCCGCCGCCGGTCTTTTACGGTCTCCTTGGGCCCCTCAGGACTGAAGTAGCGCCTGAGATCCAGCTCGGTCTTGGTGAAGCCACCCTTTCCCGCACGGCTGACATCCGAATACCCTGGCTCAAAGGAAAGCGAGTAATAACTGCCCACGCCGGGATCCAGCGCGAAGTCCCGTCTGTCCAGCACTCCTTTGAACGCAATCCCCGTTACCGACCCGGACTGCGTGATGGCCACCAGGGAGGGGTCCACCGTGGAGCCTTCACGGAAATTTGCATCTACGGACTCGGTCCGGAACGTGACGAAGCCCCGCAACTTCTCTCCGAACGGGCGTGACAGCCCCACGTTAACTCCCTTGCGCCGCTCCGTGTAGTCGGCGTCCTCGCCGATGTTGACGCCGCCGCCGAAGGCACTGGAGGAGAATCGGTAAACCGCCCGATCATACAACCGGATGGACAGGCTGGTGTTGTCCGGCCGGAACCAGGGGCTGTAGTAGCCCAGCTCGTAGCTGTCACCGCGGCTGCCCCCGGCCTCGTAAAGGGCGTTCAACCCCAGCCCCTTGCCCTGGAAGTTGGTCTCGGAGAGCTCCACCCTTCCCACCACCTTCTGATAGGAGCTATAGCCAAGACCCACACTCACCTGCCCCGTCTTCTTCTCCTGCACGGGGATGATGATGTTCAGATATCCCTCGCGGTCACCCGGCTCCCTTCGCGGGGGCTCGTACTTCTCCGCGTCCAGATAATCCAGTTCATAGATGCGCGTGATATCCCTCTGGAGCTGCTGCGCGTTGTAAAGGTCGCCCTCCTTCAGCTTCATCTCCCGCTTCAGCACCCAGGGCTTGGTCTTTTTGAGTCCCGTGAACTCGATCCGCCCGACACGGAACTCCATAATGGGCAGGGTCAACACGCCTGTAGCCGGGTCTATTTCGGCCTCGTTGGTGACGTAGGCCAGATACTGCTTGCGGGCATACAGGTTCTCGATGTCGCGCAGGTCCTGCTCCAGGGTGTTGATGTTGTAGACCTGCCCCACCTTGGTGCGCATGGCATCCAGCAGCTCCTGCTCGCTGACCACTGTGTTCCCCCGGAACACAATGGCCGTCACCACAGGGTTCTCCACCACCTCGAAGACCACACGCACTCCCCCGGGAGCAGCCTCTTCCCGGGCGCTCACCACCTGAAAGAAGCCCATCCGGTCTATGGCGTTGCGCGCCTCCTGCATCTTCTGCCGGTCGAAGGGCATCCCGGGTGTGAGCTCGATGGCCGAAAGAATGGCATCGAGGCCGATATTCTTATTCCCGGTGATCTGGATCTCGACGATGTTGCTGGCCTCCTCTTGCTGGGCGGGGATGTCCGTCCCAACAGCAAGCAACAGGATGGCCGCCACCATCATCGCAAAGACCTGTTTGAATTGCACGCGCTTCTCCTGCATATTCCTCCCAGCGGAGTCGGATATTACAGACAGCCTTCTAGTCTGCGCCTCAGCATTCCTCTTGCCCGCGCCAGACGCGTCCGCACCACGTCCAGCCCCAGACCGGTCGCATCTGCTATCTCCTGATAGCTGAGCCCCTGGACATCGCGCAGCACCACCACGACGCGGTAATCGGGAGGCAGTCCATCTATGGCCAGCCGGATGCGATGCGCCGTCTCCGCCTTTTCCAGCGCTCCGTGCGGCTCCGCATCGTCCGAGACCGGCTCCGTGTCCAGCGGCTCTTCCGGCCGCCGCTGCGCGTCGCGCGCCCTGTTCCGGCACAGATTCAGGGCGATCCGACAAAGCCACGGATAGGCTCGCGAGCGGTCCTTCAGCGAATCCCAGGCGCGGAAGGCCCGGTAGAACGCCTCCTGAGTCAGGTCGGCCGCGTCCTCCCGGTCTCCCACCAGACGCAGCACCAGATTGTAGAGCTTCCTGTCATAGAGCGCTACGAGGTCCTCGAAATCCCGGACCTCACGCGTCCCTACGGAGTCCGTTTTTCCCGCGCCTGTGCTGTCCGCCCCAGCCGTGTCCAACAGGATGTCGAAGCCCCTCCCCTGCAAGCGGGTCCGCCGGCCCCTCAGAACCGGAACGTGCTTTCCAGTCCGAGTATGCGGTCTCCGAACCGGCTTTCGCCATAGCTGACCCGTGTCCGGCCTTTGAGGTCGTAAGTCAGCTTCCACTCGGACCACTCCGCGGCCTCCCCCAGTCCCCTCCAGATGGTCAGACTGAGTCCCCCGAAAAGCCGCCGTGTCAGAGACAGGTTCAACGTTTCCGGGCCGCCGAACCCGAAGGCCAGCTCCTCCAGCCCGAACACATCCGCCAGAGCCTCCTCGACAGGCTGTAGCATCCCGGGAGCCACGCTCGCGGTGAAAATCTGCGCCATCTCACGCTGGAGCTGCGCACCGCCCGAAAACCCTCCCGGACCTACGCCGGCCCGCTGAGCCAGCAGGTTCATGATCTGCTGGGTCTCCAGCCCCGGCGGGGAGCTCTGGAAAGACAGTTGAGGCTCTTGCAGGGATCCCCGGAGAGCAGCTTCTATTCTGTAGCTCGGCCCGCCTGGCCCCACGCCCACCGCTGACGCCAGCGTCGTCTCCGCGCGGATATCCAGCGTCACGGCCGGCGGGTTAGGAGAATCCCAGCTGAAGTCTATCGTCCCCAGTGGCACCACGCGGAAGCGGCTGCCCGGAAACAGAAGATATCCGGACCGCACCACCAGCCGTCCCGCGACGGAAGGGTTCTCAAGGTCCCGGGACACCGCCACATTCCCTTCCACCCCCGCATTGAGCCTCGGGCCGCGCACACGTAGACCTTCACCGGCCCTCAGTGCCAGACTGAGCCGCGGATTCCAGACCGGCTTCCGGCGCTCCTCGCGCTCCTCCGGTATGACCGGCAGTCCGACTGTTCCGTTTCGCGCCGTCACTTCCCCGGAGATCAGCGGCGACCCCACCGGCCCGGCCATGCGCAGATCCACATCCACCTTGCCCGAGTAGCTCTCGTCGTAGACACCCGAAACGTTCCGGAGTTTTAGACCCAGACCGCGGGCCTTAGCGGAGGCGTCCACCTGCCACCCTTCTGGCTCCAGTCCGGCGCCGCCTTCCACCACCAGCGTTCCCCCGTCGCTGGAATCCATCTGGAACTCGCGGATGGCCACCCGCGTCCCTTGCAGGTCCAGATCCACCCGCACATTCCGGAAGAGGGTGCTCATGCCGGTGATCGCGATCTGCCCATCGGCCACCCGGATCTGCCCCCGCAGTTGAGGAACCGGCCACGTTCCCTCCACCGTAATACCGGCCTCCATATCCCCCGAGGATCGCTCCACATCCAGACGCGGGATGACAAGAGACAGCAGGTCCATGTCGGGGTTGACCAGTCGCGCCTCCAGGGACACCGGCCCTCCCTCTCGGAACGCGAGCTCACGGATGCTGAAGGGGACCGAGCCGGAGACTCGCACAACATTCTGTCCCGTCGCAATCGAGCCTTCCCGGACCTCCACCGAGTCTTCCCGGAACAGCATCCGGCCGGTGGCGATGCGCTCCAGCTTGAGTCCCGCGAACTCAGCGTCGCTGATCAGTACCGACCCTTCCACCTCGGGCGATTCCAGAGTGCCCGACGCCGTAAAGCTGAAGTCCGCGGAGCCCGGCTCAGCAGAGATCTCCAGCGCCTGCGGGATGCGTTTCAGGTCCACATTGTAGCCTTCGAGGTCGGCCTTAAGGCGTCCCCCCGTATCCAGGGAACCGTTGCCCATCACCAGCATCTCGCCGTCTTCGAGCTTGAGACTGTGAACCGCGTATCCCGCAGGACCGGCGGAGGCGGATAGCTCTGCACGTCCCAACTCGGCTCCCCAGACGCTGATCCGCGGGGAAGTCAACTCCGCCTGCCCGGCGTAGGCGCCGTTCTCCCTGCTGATTCGAAGCTCGCCCATGAGGCGTCCCTGCACCCGCTCCGGCAGCTGCAGCAGGATCTGCCGGGCCGCCCCCTCGACGCCCAGGGAGAGCGCGATCCCTCGGGCGATCGCCAGCAGTTCCGCCGCGTCCACCGGCTGCTCTCCGCTGCCATCTGCGCCCAGCCGCACCACAAGCTCCGAAAACCCTCCGTCGCCGCTCTCCGTGGAGACGATGGCCCGCTCGATGAGGATGCGCCCACCCGCCACGCGGGCGGAACCGTTCCGTAGCGAGAGCTGGCCATCAGCCCAGACCAGGTCGCAGTCATCCAGTTCCACATCGCGGGCCGCAAGCTGCAGGTCGCGGGATGAGAGCCGGGCACGGACCTCCGGGACGGAGATGCTACCCTCCAGCCGGCCTTCGATATCCACTCGTCCGGCCGCCGGGATGCCCCGCTGGGCGGCCATCGCCAGGGCTTCGCTGACATCCAGATCCTCCAGCCGGAATGCGAAGTCCAGCAGGCCGGTCTCCTCCAGCGTACCGGAAGCCGTGGCCGCCGCGGCCCCTCGTTGAGCCTTGAACTCGGCTAGCTCCAGCCGGCCTGCATCATAGGCTCCGCGGGCGGTGGCCAACGGGATGGCCAGGCCGGCAACGTCCAGATCTTCAGCGCGTATTTCGAAAGCAGCACGCAGCTCCGGCCAGGATCCCGTGATCGCTGAGACCTCTCCGCTCACCCGGCCTTCCATCCCCTCCAGCGCAGGAATATAGACCGCGACCTGCCCCAGCTCCAGTGACCGGATGGTTGCGGACAGGTCGAACGACCTCGAAGCCTGCAGCGGGTTTCGGATTCTCCCCCTCAGGGCTATCTCGCTGGTGCCGTGATAGACCCTGGCCTCCTGGATGTCCACCACATTGCGGTTGGCGGTCAGCCTTACCAGCGCCCCGTCCAGCTCTAGCCCCTCCCATCGGAGGTCCATTCCCTGGAGGGCTCCCTCGAACGTAGGGTCCGTAAGGGGACCGAAAATCCGGCCGCGGGCATCGAGTATCCCTCCGGAACCCAGCGGCGTATATGGCCCCAGGAGCTCCTGTACGGGCACCCCTACCGCCACGGCTGAGAGATCCGCGCGTCCGTCCAGTCCGATGCTTCCTGCGGCGCTGAAAAACCCCGAGCGCGTCGAGATCAGCAGGGAATCAAGCAGGAGCCGTTTCCCGCTCAGCCGCCCGGACGCCCTCAGGGAAGTAGCCTCAAGGCCAAAGGCGCGGGGCCGGTCCACATCCAGAGTCAACTTTCCTTCTGTGGATGCGCTGGACCAGCGCAATGCAGCCTCTCCTGAAGCGGCGCCTCTGACATCCTTGTATCCCGCAGCCTCTAGGAGGCGTGCGACGGGGACCCCTTGGAAGACAGTTTGCAACTCGCCCTTCTGACCACCGGAGACATCCGCCGACAGGCGGACCTCTGCCCGGCCTCCTTCTACCTCTCCGCCGGCGCGCAGGGACAAAGTGCCTTTCGCCAGGCGGAAGCTGCTCCGGACGTCCCGCGCGCGATTGCCGCGCCAGACCGCTTCCGGGATCCTTGCTTCGCCCTCGATACTCAGATCCGCCGCCGGACCCGCCACGCGTACCCTCACAGGCCCACGTCCCCGCACACCGACTCCCTCAGGCAGGCTCGCACGTGGAAGGAGACGCAGCATTGCGGCATAGTCCGCCCGTGAGGTGGCTGCCTCCACCGCCACCTGAGGACGCCCGAGCGGACCCACCGTCCCCTTCACGCTCCAGGGGGAACCGGCAGCCTGTCCCGAACCATCGAATGTCAGCAGATCCGTGTCCGCAACGGTCACCGTGCCGGCGATGCTGCTGATGCGCGGCAGCCCTCCCGGGAGCGTGATCTCTCCCTGCCGGACCCTGCCGGATACCCAGAGGTGCGTGCCGGACTCCTGATGCGTCACCAGAAGCGACCCGTCGGCGATCCCTGCCCGAACGGGCGGGATTCCGCGCGGCAGCAGGAACCGGCTGACGAAAGGCAGCGAGAGGCGCTCCGTGCGCACCGACAGAGAAGTGCGTTTGCGGTAGTCGAAGGCCACTTGCAGCCTGACGCGACCAGAGATATCCGTCCTGCGGATAGTCGCCACCCAGTAAGCCCCGTTTCCCGACCGGAAATCCAGCGTTCCGTCCACTCCCCGGCCGTCGATCTTAAGAGGAGCGCTGGTCCCGGACGGAGGTCTGCGGTCAATATAGCGGACCCGGCCGCCCGACACGCGCACGATCCCGCGAAACGGCTTGCCTCTCGGGCGGGGTTTCTTTGGCCGGAATGCCTCCACAAGACTGATCGTACCGTCGCGGCGCCTCTCGACAGTGACCTCCGGACGGTCCAAAAAGACGGATGTCACTTGGGCCAAAGCGTTTTGCGGATCCCGCAGGAGCTCTCCCAGGTCGTAGCGCACAGTGACCGACCGGGCGCGCGCGATCTCGCCGAAACCCTCCCGGGAGAGGGCGATATCCTCCACCTTCAGCCTGCCTGGCACTGAGGCGTCGGCCGAGGAGAACGTGATCTCGATT
>CALCJH010000373.1 GCA_937967775.1 uncultured bacterium
ACACACCCTGTCCGTGGTGAAGATGGCGGAGGCGGTGGCGTCCCACTATGGAGACCTGAACCGCGACCTGCTGATCGCGGGCGCTGTCCTGCACGACATCGGGAAGACCCGGGAATATGTCTGGTCCAGACGCATCGCGCATAGCGACGCCGGCCTGCTCATGGGTCACATTCCGCAGGGAGTGCTGATCGCAAACGAGTTGATGGACGCCATCCGCGGCTTCGAGGAGGACTGGCGGATGTTGCTGACGCACATCATCGTCAGTCACCACGGGAGCCTGGAGTACGGCTCCCCGCGCGTGCCGATGTTCCCCGAGGCAGTCGCCATCCACTACATCGAGGACCTGGACTCCAAGATGCACCTCATGCGCCGCGAGATGGCCATTTCGGCAGCCCGCGGGGAGGCAGGCCGCTGGACTGCGCACGTGAAGTGGCTGGACCGGGCACTCTTTCTGGGGGTGCCGCCGGAGGACTGGGACGAGGATAGCGCGACCGGTACGCTCCCCGGAGAAGAACAGGCTCCCGGCAGGCGCCCCTTCTTTAACGGCGACGAAGAATAACCTCAGGGTTGCCCTGCCTGGCTCAGCCGATGACCGTCACGTGCATCTGGCGGGAGCGGGGGCCGTCGAACTCCATCAGATAGATGCCCTGCCATCGCCCCAGGGCAAGCTGCCCCTCGCGGACGGGGACGCAGAGGGACGACCCGACGATTGATGCCTTGATGTGAGCCGGAGCGTTGCCCTCTGGATGACCGTAGGAGGCGTCCTCCGGCACCAGTCCCGCCAGCGTGGTAAGGATGTCGTGCGGGACGTTGGGATCGAAATGCTCATTGGCGGAGATCCCGGCCGTTGTATGTGGTACAAAGAGGGTGCAGATGCCCTTCTTGATGCCGGATTCCGCAACAGCCCTGGCCACCAGGTCCGTCACGTCCATCGCTTCAAATTTCTTCGCCGTTCTCAGATTGAGCAGCGCATCATAGACCGCCATAGGTTGTATCTCTTCTCCTTGCGCCTCTCCGGCCGCTACCGGGCGACACCCGGCGGGTCCGCTCCTGTCAGCAGTCAATCAAAAAGCGACGAAATAGACTCGTGATCCCGCAGCCTGCGGATCGCCTCCCCGAACAGCGGGGCGACATCCAGGCGCGCGACATTAGCGGGACACCGTTCGGGCGGCACCGGCACGGTGTTCGTGCACACGATCTCGCGTATCTCGGGGCGCTCAAGGTTCGCCTTCGCGTTGCCCGTGAACAACCCGTGCGTGCAGGCCACATAGACCTCAGGGCGCGCTCCGTGCTGTAGCAGCATGTCCACACACTCCGTCACGCTTCCCCCGGTCGCGATCATGTCCTCGATAATGACGGGCACGCGTCCTTCGACATTTCCCGCAATGTGCGTTACTTCGGCAACATTTGGGGCGGGGTGGTATTTGTAACCCACCGCAAGCGGCGCTCCCAGCCGGTTGGTCACCTGGCGTGCCTTTTTGACCCGGCCCTCGTCCGGAGATACAACGACCACATCCTGAAGCCCTCGTTCCCGGATGTGTCGGGTCAGGAGGGGAAGGGCAGTCAGATGGTCCACCGGCACATCGAAAAACCCCTGGATCGCCTCCGCGTGAAGGTCCATGGTGATGACGCGCCCGGCTCCGGCCGTGCGCAGCAGGTCCGCGATCAGCTTGGCCGTGATGGGCTCGCGGGGCCGGTCCTTCTTCTCCTGACGCGCATAGCCATAGTATGGAATCACGGCGGTGATGCGCTCGGCGGAGGCCCGTTTCAGGGCATCCAGCAGCACCAGAAGCTCCACCAGGTGCTGATCCACCGGCGGGCAGGTAGGCTGCACGACGTAAACATCCTTTCCCCGCACGCTCTCCTCGAACTTGACGTAAAGCTCGCCGTCCGAGAATCGCTGGGAGAGCAGCTTGCCGGGTTCGCAGCCCAGATAGGCGGCGATGCCCTTCGCGAGCTCGGGGTTGGCGCTGCCGGAGAAGATCTTCAGATCGGAGTAGTCCATCACAGGCAGGCCTCGATGGCAGCCCGGACGCGCGCCAGTTCCGCCTCGGACTCGATGACTCCGATCTCGACGTCGTATTCGCGGGACTCCCAGGGCTCCAGGTGCACCAGCGTGCCCGCCTCGTGCTCCTTCGCGCGTCCCAGAACACTGCAGTTCGCCGGCTCCAGCCCGCAGGTGTAGACGCCGGCTCCGTTCATCTTCCACTCCGCGAAGCGGGGCAAGGTGTCCTGACGGTAGCGCACCCAGACGCCGAACGGGCCGGCGGGCATGTTCTCATTGACCAGCGCCACCGTTACATAGCCCTCGGAATCTGCTTTCATAGTGTGGAAGTAGACCCGCTCCTCGAAAGCTGGGGTAGGGGGCAGCATCTCCATCCACTTTTCCGGCTCCACTTGCGCGCGTTCATCCCTCGGTACTGAGGAGATAGAGGGAGCCAGAATGCGGGACCCGGCGTCCACAACCGGGAATCCGATGTTGATGTGATACAACATCATGTGCGGCCGGGTCTCATAACCCTCGTTGGTGACGGTATCCCGGATGCGCAGGCGGTTGGAGCCTAGCGCGGAGGAGATGGTGCGCTCCAGGCAGAGGTTCTCGCCGAAGACAACGCTCTCGCGCATCCTGCCCCGCGCTTCCAGAATGAACTCATCTCCATCCCAGTACTGGCGCACGGAGACCTCCCGCGCAGGCGTGTGAGAGATCCGGCCGTGAAGCCCAAGTTGTTGCCCCTGGTCCTCGCAGGGCGCCCCCGCCTGCGAAAGTCCGCAGGTGAGCACCAAGCCACCGTAAAACGTGCGCAACCAGCCCAGCCCCTCCGGCTCGAAATGGGCCGGGTGCTGGTCGGATGTGGCCGACCTCCAGTTGAGTGCGCGCCCATTATGAGACGCGTTGGAGATGTCAAAGCCACGATCCGCAAGCACGTCAAACTGGAAACCGGAGCCCGTCTTGAACTCCAGCGCGCGCACCGCGTCTTCGGGACCGTCCTGCAGCCGGACGCTGCGGATGCCCGCGATCTGGGAGATGTCGCCGACGTGCTTGAGAAGCTCCTTCCTCGTGTACTGCCGCCCGTAGATGACCGCCACTTTTGTCGAACCTCCTCTCCGCGCGCCGCCCGGCGCGCCGCTTCCTGAGCCGGAGATACTATAACCGCGGGCGCAGAGATTGTCTAAGCGCCGGGCTCGTCACAGCGACAGCCGGACTGCTAGAATAAATCCGCTGGAGAGCCGCACCGGCAGAAGAAGCTTCGAGGAAGGGCAGACCATGGGAAACGGAGTGCCACAGGATGTCGCACAGCAGGCGGCTCGCCTGCGCGAGCGCATCGAGGAGCTGAACTACCATTACTTCGTGCTGGACTCACCTCTGGTGGACGATGCGGAGTACGACCGGCTATTCCGCGAACTGGAGCGACTGGAAGAGCAATATCCGGAACTGCGCACTCCCGATTCCCCGACTCAGCGCGTCGGAGCACCTCCGGCGGAGGAATTCCGGACCGTTGTCCACCGGGCTCCCATGCTCAGCCTTGCCAACGCCTTCGGGGAAGAGGAGCTGGAGGAGTTCGATGCGCGCATCAAGCGCTTCCTAGGCGCAGATGCCCCGGAGAGCATCGAATATGTCTGCGAGCTGAAAATAGACGGACTGGCCGTTTCGCTCACCTACGAACGTGGCGTTCTGGTGCAGGGAGCTACGCGCGGCGACGGCACAAGAGGGGAGGACATCACCGCGAACCTCAGGACCGTGAAATCCATACCCCTTTCGCTGCCCGCCGGCTCCGCCGGCCCTCCCGAGCTATTGGAGGTCCGCGGTGAGGCCTATCTCAGTGTGGCGGAATTCCGGCGGATCAATGAGGAGCGAAGCCGGGAGGGTCAACCACTCTTCGCCAATCCACGAAATGCAGCGGCCGGTTCTCTGCGTCAACTGGACCCCTCCGTCACCGCAAGCAGACGGCTGAGATTCTTCGCCTACGGACTAGGAATGGTGTCTCAGCCCATCGCGAGCACCCATCTGGACGCGCTGGAGATGCTGAAAGAGTGGCGTTTCCCTGTCAACCCGCACACGCGGGTGAGCCAGGGGATCGCCGGAGCCCGTGAGTTCTGCCGGGAATGGGCGGAGCGGCGAAGGGAGCTGGAGTATCAGATTGACGGCGTCGTGATCAAGGTAAACGACTTCGCCCTGCAGGAGCGGCTGGGCGCGGTCTCGCGAAGCCCGCGCTGGGCGGTGGCCTACAAGTTCCCGGCGGAACAGGCAGTCACCACTGTCCGGGACATCGTGGTGCAGGTGGGTCGCACCGGGGCGCTCACGCCGGTGGCTGAGCTGGAGCCGGTGAAGATCGGCGGAGTGACCGTGTCGCGGGCCACCCTGCACAACGAGGACGAGATCCGCCGAAAGGATGTCCGCGTGGGGGACCGGGTGGTGGTACAGCGGGCGGGCGACGTGATCCCTGAGGTTGTCTCGGTGGTTCTGGACGGGCGTCCCCCGGATGTGAAACCGTTCCGGATGCCGGATCGCTGTCCGGCCTGCGGAGCGCCTGTCACACGGGAGGAGAGAGAGGCGGTCGCGCGGTGCACGAATTACTCCTGCCCGGCTCAGCGGCTGGAACGGTTGGTCCATTTCTGCTCCAAGGGAGCAATGGATATGGACGGCGTCGGGCCGGCGACACTGGCTCAGATGCTGGAGAAGGGGCTTGTCAGCGAACCGGCGGACCTGTATCGGCTCACAGCGGGGGATGTGCTGCAACTCGACGGGGTGAAGGAGAAGCTGGCGGAAAACATCCTGCAGGCGATCTCTGGCTCA
>CALCJH010000374.1 GCA_937967775.1 uncultured bacterium
GCTCGGTGGCGGGCACCCCGGCGGCTTTCAGAGCATTGACGTATCGCTCGCTTCTCTTCGGCATAGAAGTCCTCCCCTGACTCAGTCCACGATCTCGATGCCGGCGGAGCGGGCCGTTCCGGCGATGATCTTCATCGCGCCTTCGATGTCCACGGCGTTCAGGTCCGGCATCTTGACGCGAGCGATCTCCTCGAGCTGAGCACGGGTCACGCGGCCCACCTTGTTGCGGTTCGGCGTGCCGGAGCCCTTCTCGATGCCCGCTGCCTTCTTGAGAAGCTCCACGGCAGGCGGAGTCTTGAGGACGTAAGTGAACGAGCGATCCTCGTAGACCGTGATCTCCACCGGGACGATGGTGCCCATCTGGGAGGCGGTCTTCTCGTTGTAGCTCTTGATAAACTCCATCATGTTGATGCCGTACTGCCCCAGAGCGGGGCCGACCGGCGGCGCGGGCGTTGCCTTGCCCGCGGGGATCTGGAGTTTGACGATCCCCAGCACTTTCTTGGCCATGGCCTTTTCCTCTCGATCCTCCGTGCAGTCAGATCTCCCACGCCCCACCGCAAGAGGACGGCGGCGTGGTGCGGCGCGCGCTTGCGCACAAGGCGGATGATATCCCTGAACATCATTATGCCGCAACCCGCAGGGCCCGGCAGGCTCTGTTGCCGGTCCAACTGAGGCTTGCCGGGAGTCGGAGTCACGCCGCCAGGGGAAAGCCGCACGGATGGCCCGCCTCCCGTATTGCGGGCTCGAGGGGCCGCGGGCATGCCCGGGCCGGAACGGATTGACAGGTTAGGTCGCGATTCTTATAATCCCAGTGGCCGGCCTCTAACCAGCCGGACTCCAATGCAGGCCGAAGTGGCGGAATGGCAGACGCGGCGGTCTCAAAAACCGCTGGGGCAACCCGTGTGGGTTCGACTCCCACCTTCGGCATCTCGTCCGGCCTTCCGCAAGTTGCCTGAGCCGCAAGCCTGCCTTCCTTCGGGAAAGGCTCGGCAGGAGCCTCGCCCTCGGGCGGAGTCAGTCCGACCTGCGGGAGGCGCGGATCTCAGCCTGCGAGGGGCGGAGGTATTCGGGGATCAGGTCCATCGGATCCAGCAGGCGCCTCGAGCGGGCATCGTGCAGCGCCGCTTGAAGCAGATCACGCACCCGGACCCTGGCAATGTCGGTCCTGATTCGGAAGGCTAGTCCTCCGGCGACCGGCGCATCAGCAAGCCCTCCATTGACGAGGGCGATGTCCGACCCGGGCTGGGAGGTTGCTCCAACCCGGTCAGTCGCCGCACGAGCGGCGGCGGCCGTTTCGGCGGCCGGGCCGACCACCTCCACAGCACCTGAGAGGCCGGCGCCGGAAAGCCATCCTTCCACCGCAGGCACAGTCAAAGCTGCGTCGGGCAGCACAGGCTCCCACACGCCACTTGCCTGCTGGCGATAGAGTCCTGCATAGACCTCTCCCGGTCGGCAGCGAATCAAAGCCAGCCTCGCGACGCCCTCATCGGCTTCAGCAGCCATGCACAGCGCCCTGAGCGTCGAGACGCCGGACATCCGGGCCCCGCAGGCATCTGCCAGGGCCCTCGCGGCCGCCACCCCTACGCGGATCCCCGTGAACGACCCTGGCCCTCGAGTGCACGCCACCACATCCAGATCCTGCGGGCGGACCCCGCCCTCCCGGAGCACATCACGGATGAGCGGCGTCAGACGCCGAAGCGCGTCCCGTTGGTGCGGGAAGGAACGCTCCACAACCGTTCCGCTGCCTGCCAGAAGAAGTCCGACAGAGACATCCTCCAATGCGGTGTCAATGCCGAGAACAATCATCCCTGCCGCTCCCGACCCGGCTCGTGCACCCGGATGATGCGATCCTCCGCCGACGCGAACTCCAGCCGCACCCGCCAGGTCCGCCGCCCCCAGTCCGTCCCCTCAGCCCGCTCCGGCCACTCGACCAGCACCACGAAGTCCCCGTCCAGATAATCGTCCAGCCCCAGATCCTCCAGATCCGCAGGGCCGCTCAGACGGTAAAGGTCCGCGTGAGCGATCGGGCAGCGCCCGCGATATTCGTGAACCAGCACGAAGGTGGGGCTTGAAACGTGATCCGCACTGCCCAGTCCGCGGACGATGCCCCGGGCAACCACCGTCTTGCCCGCCCCCAGCCCCCCTTCCAGAAGGACCACGTCGCCCGGCTGAAGCCGCGCGGCCAGCTCCCGCCCGAACTCCTCCGTCTCGGCGGGCGAACGGCTCAGGCGCTCCACGCGTCCACATCCTCCCGGCCGCCGCCCCAGACCATCCTGCCCGCGCTCCAAACCGCTTCCACCTGACACGCCGCGCCCTGCCAGACGACTGCGCCGATCACTTCCTCCGCCCCGCACCCGCCCGGCGGCAGACCCGGAACCCTCAATGCCACAGCATCCGCCCGCGCACCAGGCTCCACCGTCCCCCGGTCCCGGAAGCCCAGCGACGCGGCGCCTTCGGACGTAGCCATCGCGAAAACCTCCTGCTCCGTGACAGGGGCCGACCGGAGGCGCGACCCAATGACGGCCATCCTCATCTCCTCGAACAGATCCTGCCGCTCGCACGAGATGGCGCTGTCCGTTCCTAGCCCGCAGAGCAGTCCGGCGTCGCGGGCCGCGCGGATCGGAGGGATGCCCACCCCCAGCACCGCATTGGAAACCGGGCAGAACGCTGCCGACACCCTCCGTGCGGCCAGCACCGCCAGATCTCCCTGGCTCGCCTGTGTGAGATGCACCGCCTGACTTCCCGGATGCCAGTAAGAACGGTTATCCAGGTACTCCACCGGGCTCAACCGGTGCGCGCGGACGGCGATGCCCCGCTCGCGACGCCGCCCCGCCAGAAGGCCCTCTCCGCTACGGATAAAGGCGGATTCCTCCGGACTCTCAGCCACGTGGATGGAGCGCGGGACGCCTTTGAAGCGGCTCACCACGGCATCCAGCGCCGGCGGACAGGCGTTGTAAGGAGCGTGGCAGGACAGCCCAATGCGCACATCCGTGCCGCTCTCCCGTGTCATCCGCTCCAGTTCGGAAGCCAGGAAGTCCAGAGCAGCAGTATGGTCCGCATCGGGATCCAGGCAAAACACCTCCCGGAACACCACTCCGGAAAGCCCCTCCTCCCGAATGGCCACGTGCGAAGCCCCTGCCGTGCTGTGGTCGGCCAGAGTGGTGACGCCTCCCCGCATAAGCTCCCGCACGCCCGCCCGGGCAGAGTGCTGGAAGAACTCCCGGTCCAGGGCCAGCACCCGACGGGTGACCTCCTCCAACCAGGGGACGAACGGCAACCCGCGGCCCGTGCCCCTCAGAAGCGACAGCTCGACGTGGGCATGGGTATTCACCAGCCCGGGCAGGATGACACACCCGGAGAACGTGAGGACAGGATCACCCGGGAAGGAGCGCG
>CALCJH010000375.1 GCA_937967775.1 uncultured bacterium
CCCGGGCAGATCAAGGTCACGGTGATCCGGGAGACGCGAGCGGTGGACTACGCGAAGTAGGATGGCGGCGGGAGGCGGCCTGTGAGAGTGCTCGTGGTGGGCGATGTGGTCGGCCGGCCGGGCCGGAGCGCCGTCCGCTCCCTGTTGCCGCGCATCGTTGAGGAGCACGAAATCCACTTCATCATCGTGAATGCCGAGAACGCCGCCGGGGGCAGCGGCATCACCGAACCGACCGCCAGGGAGCTATTCGAAGCCGGCGCGCACGTTCTGACTACGGGCAACCACGTGTGGGGACAGCGTGAGGCTTTCGGCTTTGTGGACCGGGAGGAGCGCCTGCTGCGCCCGGCGAACTTCCCGGACGGCGCGCCCGGAAGAGGCGCCGGGGTGTATCAAGTCCGGGGAGAGCGCGTGGGGGTGGTCAATGTTCAGGGTCGCACCTTCATGCAGGCGCTGGAGGATCCGTTCAGGACGGCGGAGGAGCTAGTGGGGCGGCTCCGTGAAGAGTGCCGGATCATCTTCGTGGACATGCACGCGGAAGCAACCTCGGAGAAGATGGCTCTGGCGCGTTTCCTGGACGGTAAGGTGACGTGCGTCTTCGGAACTCACACCCACGTGCCCACCGCCGACGAGTGCATCCTGCCCGGCGGGACGGCCTACATCACGGACGTGGGGATGACGGGGCCGGTGGATTCCATCATCGGGATGCAGCCGAAGGCCATTATCGAGCGCTTCCTGACGGGCCTGCCGGTTCGCTTCGAGGTGGCCCGGGGGAAAGCCGCCCTGCACGGCATTCTTGTGGATGCCGACGAGAGGACCGGAGCTGCCACAGCGATCGAGCGCATCCGGCTGACGCAGGACTAAAGCCATCGCACGGAACAGGGCTTCCCCTTGACGGAGTCAAAGGGTATGAATGACAATGCCGCGGAAGGGCGCGGAGCGCTCTTGAGACGGCATCGGAAGGGACAACGAGAGTCGTGAACTTGAGACAGTATCTGGCGCGGGCGACGGTCTTCTTGCTGCTTTTCGGAGCCTGTGGAGCAGGAGAAGCCCGTGATGTGTTCCTCTACCGGGGCGATCCCCTGGATGCCGCCGGCATAGAGGTCTCGGCCTGGGGCGACGGATCCGTCCGCGAAAGCCAGGAGCCGGGAGTCACCGGCACCCGCAGCATCGAGTTCAACACGAAAGGTCTGTTTTCCGGGGCGTTTCTGACCTGGAAGAACCCCGTTGAGATAGCCGAACCTTCCGCCATCTCACGCTTCGATTATCTGCTGCTGCGTCTGAGATTCAACCAGACCACCCGCCTGGGTATCGAGGAGCCCGGCCTGGCTCCGAACATCAAGGGCGACTACCGCCCCCTCCCAATGGACTACTACGGCAACTATTTCGGCGAGGATCTGCCGATGGTGCCCAAGGTCCGCCGGATCCGAGTGATCCTGTACTCCGCGGACGGACGCGCGGTTTCCCATTCTGTGCCGGTGGTCCACAAGACCACGGACGAGGACGGATGGTTCGCCGTGGCGCTGCCACTCGCCGGGTTCGGGCTGACGGCCCAGTCGAATGGATTCCCTCTGCAACGGATGGCCATCAGCGCAGACATTGAAGACAAGATCTGGATCGGGGAGATCCGCATTACCACTGACGATTCGCCCATCTACGTGGACTCTCTGGACGATCAGGATGTGGGAACGCAGGACGTCATCGTGCTGGTGGGATCCGCCGATGCGGGTATCACGTCCCTGTTATACTCCTGGGATTTCGACGAGAAGGACGGCATCCAGGAGGATGCCCGCGGGCGGGTGGTGCAGGTGGTCTACCGCCGCACCGGGACCTACACGGTGACGCTGACAGTCCGGGACCCGGACGGCATCAAGCAGCCGGCCAGCACAAAAGCTCAGATCACGGTCAACTGAGCCAGACCGGGGCGGCGGCGCGGCTAACGTGAGGGCAATGCCCCGCCACGCAGGGCGGCGTGCCAGTGCACCCGGCTGAACAGGCGCTCCCAGGTCTCCGGGGCCGCGTTCTCATCCATTCCACGGTTCGCCTCGGACGGCGTGATATCACCCACAAAAGCGACCTGACGGGAAGTGGAAGCTCCTGTGAAGTCTGGCAGGTCCGCCAGCACCCGCACTGTGACAAGAGCTGCCTGCGGCTCCACGGCGAACGCCGCCCGCGCCACTTCCTTGGCCTGCCGAAGAATGCGCACGCGGTCGGCGGATGTCGCAGCTCCCTGCCAGGTGACCGTGATGGTGACACTC
The DNA here is from genome assembly GCA_937967775.1 of uncultured bacterium. Classification (GTDB taxonomy): domain Bacteria; phylum Armatimonadota; class UBA5829; order DSUL01; family DSUL01; genus CALCJH01. Next base: position 2,256 of record CALCJH010000375.1, read on the forward strand.
TGATTCCTTGGATCCGCCCACGCCGCGTCCGGACTGCCTCCCAGCCAGATGTCGCTCTGACCACGCAGACGCTCCAGGAAACCCTGTTCGGGCCGGGCTGTCCCCGGCGGAAGGGGAACTGTAGAAGGCTGCGTCTGCTGCGGCCGCGAGGCGGCTGGCGATTCGCTCCGGGGCGGCGTGTAGGGGACCGGAGGCTGCTGCGCGGTACCGCTGCCTTGAGCGGTGCGTCCCTGCTGCCCGGTGGCGGCATATGGCGCGGGCGAGGTGTCCGTCGTCTCAACCGTACCATCCCCGCCGAGTTGCCGGATCGCCAGTGCGATCAAAACGATGAGCACCAGCCCGGCCAGCACCATGGTGATGATGTTGATCAGAGACCGGTAACCCTCGCCCCGGACGAACTTCTCCAGACGGGACTCCCCGGCAGCCGAATCATCCGCCGGCGGCGCGGGCTTCGCGCCCCGCGCCTTCAGAACGGCCTTCTCACGCTCCAGCTTGGCGCGCAGAGAAGCGTTGGCCGGATCCAGATCCAGCGCCATCTGATACCAGACGGCTGCCTCCTCCACCCTGTTCTGATCGTGGTAGATATCACCCAGCAGCGCATGGGCGCCTGCATTGTCAGGATCTGATGCCAGAGCCTGCAGGCAGAGCCGGGTGGCCTCCTCCCAGTTCTTCCGGATGCGCGCCAGATTGGCCGCTGCCAGATGTTTCTCGACTTCGCCCTGTCCGCCGTCCGCTCCGACTTCCGGCGCCACCGCCCCGCACGAAGGGCAGTAGGCGGGGTCGCCATGGATCTCGCCCCCGCAGGAGGCGCATGTATGCGCTTGACCGCTCTGCAATGGACTCACACCCCCGTATGTCCGAAGCCGCCGTCTCCCCGCGCGGTCTCCGCCAGTGACGCGCTCTCCCGCAACTCGGCCCGCGCCACCGGTGCGATGACCAGCTGCGCGATCCGGTCCCCCCGGTTGACGACGAAGGGCTCCTCTCCAAGATTGATGAGGATCACTTTCAGCTCTCCGCGGTAGTCGGCGTCAATGGTCCCGGGAGAGTTTACCATGGATATTCCGGAACGCAGCGCGAGCCCGCTGCGGGGGCGCACCTGACCTTCGTAGCCGGGAGGAATCTCAAAGCGGAAACCGGTGGGCACCAGAGCGCGCTGGCCCGGCTGCAGAACCAGGGGTTCTTCCACGGCGGCCGCAAGATCCAGGCCACTGGAATGCGGCGTGGCGTAGGATGGAAGCGGCAGATCCTCCGCGCCCTCGACGCGGCTGACCGTCACCGGGACCCGGTTGGAATCCATCCCTGCGGCATCCCCCTTCCCCTACAGAAGGCCGGACCCATTCCCGCGGCGAGCAGGCCGGCCCGTAGAATCTCAGTTCCCCGCGCCGGCGCGGATCTCCGCTTCGTCTTCCTGGAACTGCGGCGGGCACTGCGGAAGGGCGAAGGTGAAAGTGGAGCCTTTGCCCAGCTCGCTTTCCACCCAGATCTCCCCGCCGTGGGCCTCCACCAGGTGCTTCACCAGGAACAACCCGATGCCTGTCCCACCGACTTCGCGGGTGTCGCGGTTGTCCACCCGGTGGAAGCGGTCGAAGACTTTGGGCAGGTGCTCTTTGGGAATGCCCACGCCCTGATCGGCCACAGAGATCACCACGCGGCCCGAGTCGTCCACGGACCCGCGCACCGTGACCTGACCGCCTTTCGGAGAGTACTTGATGGCGTTGTTGATGAGGTTGGTGAGGATCTGATCCACCTTGTCCTCATCCGCAACCACGACGGGCAGCCCTTCCA
>CALCJH010000376.1 GCA_937967775.1 uncultured bacterium
GCTGCGCAAAGGCAAGCAGGATGCGGAGCGCGGCAAGATTTTCACCAAGCTGGCGCGGGAGATCATTGTGGCCGCGAAGGCCGGGGGCGGCAATCCGGACACCAACCTCCGCCTGCGCATCGCCATCCAGAAGGCGCGCGATGCCAGTATGCCGCAGGACAACATCAAGCGCGCCATTCAGCGCGGGACCGGCGAGATCGAGGGGGCGCATTATGAAGAGGTCACCTACGAGGGCTACGGCCCGGGGGGCGTGGCCGTGCTCGTTGAGTGCCTGACGGACAACCGCAACCGAACGGTGGCGGATCTGCGCGCCATCTTCAGCAAGTGCGGTGGCAGCATGGGGGAGAGCGGCTGCGTGGCCTGGCTGTTCCAGCCAAAGGGAATCGTCTCCATTCCGGCCGAGGCGGCCTCCGAGGACGACGTCCTGATGGCCGTAATGGACGCCGGGGCGGAGGATGTGAAGACCGAAGGGGACTCCATCGAGGTGGTCTGTCCTCCCGAGGCGCTCCACGACGTGCGGCAAGCTCTGACTGATGCCGGCATCCCGTTCACGATGGCGGAGCTCTCCATGGTGCCGCAGAACACGGTTTCGGTGGAGGGCAAGGAGGCGTCTCAGGTGCTGCGGCTGATGGATCAGCTGGAGGATCACGACGACGTCCAGCATGTTTACTCGAATTTCGACATCCCGGACGAGGTGATGCAGGAGATCGGCGCCTGACGGACGCCGGAAAAGGCCGCTTCAGGGGGGATTTCGCGACCCGGGGACGGTGTCTCCGGGTCGCAGGCGCGTCTGGAAGACTTCCTCGAACGACTGCTCCAGAAGTGTCTGGACCTCCTCGATCGGCGGAACCTGCCCCTTCTCCCGCGCTATGGACGTGACAGCCTCTCCGTGCAGCCCGCAGGGGACGATCAGCCGGAAAGCCTCCAGGTCCACGTCCACATTCAGGGCGAAACCGTGACTTGTGACCCAGCGCTGCACGCGCACTCCGATGGCCGCGATCTTGCGGGATGGTCCCTCGCCGTCCGCCGGAACCCAGACGCCCGTCATCCCGCTCCTGCGGATGGCTCTGATGCCAAGCTCCTGGACGGTCTGAATGAGCGTCTCTTCCAGCATTCGGATGTAGGCGTGAAGATCGCGTTGTCGCCGGCTGAGGTCCAGCACGGGGTAGCCGACGATCTGCCCCGGCCCGTGATAGGTCACGTCGCCGCCCCGCGCGCTTTCGTGCAGTGCGATGCCCCGCGCGGCCAGTTCTGCGGCGCCGCAGAGCACGTGCTCCGGTCGCGCTCCGCGCCCCAGCGTAATGACCGCCTCGTGCTCCAGCAGCAAGAGCGCTTCCGGCCGGAGGCCAGACTGAACACCCCGGACAAGCTCTTCCTGCAGCGTCAGACCCTCCGGGTAGCTCAGACGGCCGGGCCTGATGATCTCCACGAAATCCGCCGGTAACATGGTTCCATTATATGGTTCTGTTGCACAGGCTGCGCGGCGTGAATACAATGCCGCAAACCGTTCGCGAATATCAGAGTGCGCAGAAGGAGGATCACTGGAGGATGAATACCCGCAGACCCCGCATCGGAATCACCAGCGGTTCAGCACCGGGATGGGTAAATGCGTACGGCACAGACTACCGCATGGCAGTGGAGGAGGCCGGCGGAGAAGCGATTTTCATCACTCCGGCGGATCCGTCCGTCGCCGATGACTGCGACGCGCTGCTTTTTGCCGGGGGGATGGATGTGCATCCCTCGCTGTATCCTCGCCGCCCCGTGGATGTGGACCTCTCCGACGAAGAGATCATCGGGCGCTATGAGGTTCTGGTGGATTCCAGGAGGGACGCCTACGAGCTTCCGCTGGCGCGCCGTGCCCTGCAGGAAGAGCGTCCGGTTCTCGGGATCTGCCGCGGGTTTCAGATCCTGAACGTCGCCGCCGGTGGGTCTCTGGTCCCGGACATCCAGCAGGGAGTTGGGGATCTCGTGGTTCATCGTGTGCTGACGGATGGCTCAAAGGTGGAGGATCCCGATCCCTGTCCTCTCCATGCCATCCAGTATGAACCCGATACCCTTTTCGGCCGGCTGGTGGGGCCGGGAGCCACGCAGGTCAACACATACCATCATCAGGGCGTGACGGACGCGGAGCTGGCGCCCGGCCTGAGGGCGGCAGCATACGCCCGGGACGGTATCATCGAGGCGCTGGAGCTGCCGGACCACCGTTTTTGCCTGGCCGTTCAGTTCCATCCCGAGCGGCGGAAGGACGCGGAAGTCCACAGGCGGTTCTCCTCGCTCTTTGCCGCCCTAGTGGAGGCGGCCGCCAAGCGGTAGTCACCCTCGGCTGGCAGCCGTTGTGCGGTCCGGCAGATTGCGCTGAGCGTTTCTTCCCGTGGCAGGATTCCCGGGGCATCGCACGTAACCAATCTCCTGGGGGAAGGAGCACTCCTCCGCCCCTCAGCAGACTTCTCCAGGAGAGGGCTTTCTTCACCATGCAGCCGTCCGCCGCGTTGAACGACATGCGCCTGCGCGTGCGCGAGGCGCTCTTGCGCGCTCCCGTCACCGACATTCACACCCACGTCTATGCGCCGGCTTTCGGCGGCCTCCTGCTGTGGGGTATTGACGAGCTTCTGAATCATCATTATCTCATCGCGGAGACCCTGCGCTGGGGGGAGGTGACGCCGGCGGAGTTCTGGGAGATGGACCGCAGACAGCAGGCGGATCTGGTCTGGAAGACACTGTTCCTGGATCACTCCCCGGTCAGCGCGGCGGCCGAAGGACTCCTGGAGGTGCTCCGGGCTCTGGGGCTGGATACAGCCTCGCGCGATC
>CALCJH010000377.1 GCA_937967775.1 uncultured bacterium
GTGACTTGACCGGTAAAGCTGAAGGTTTTATTCTTAAATCACTGGGCACAAGAGGAGCCCGCCAAGAGGCTCGCTTGCGAGAAAGGGCGCTCTCTGCGCCCGGTCAAGACCTGAAGGAGAAGAGGGTTCGACATGAAACGAACAGCACTCTGGGTAACACTGTCTGTGGCCGCCGCACTGCTGGTGGCCACGAGCGCCTCGGCCAACCTGCTGGTCAACGGCGACTTCGAGGACGACAACTTCGGCATCCCGAACTGGGTTCCGGGATGGACGATCGCGACCTTCTGGCATCCGGGCTGGGGAACGGGTGCTCCGATGCTGGACCGCAAGACCGGGTATTCCACCTTCACTGGCACCGGCATTCCTTTCAGCGGCAACTACTTCCTGGCAACGGATACGATGGGGCACGGCAACTTCCACGTGGGCGCCTACCAGTCCTTCAACGTGACGCCCGGCGCCACATATCTGGTGACCGGCGGCTTCATGGGCGGTGTTCAGGCGTCCAACGACACCGCCTGGTGGGAGGTGAAGGTGGCGGACGGGACGACCACCGATCCGGATGCCCCCGGAACGATCATCGCCCAGAAAGTCCGGCCCGCTGGAGAGGGATTCTTCCAGTTCCGCGAGGAGTTCTCGGGCACTTTCACAGCTGGCGCGAATACCGCCACCATCTTCCTGAAGTGGGGACGCGCTCAGTCGGCTGACTATGTGATCTCGGCCGCGGGGTTCGATAACCTGGTGGTGGTTCCTGAGCCTGCGAGCATTCTGGCTCTGGCGAGCGGCCTGGCCGGAATGGCCGGACTGGCGCTGCGCCGCCGGGCGTAATCGTCAGATCACAAGCTATCGAACTCACGGGCGCGGGCCGGAATCGGCCCGCGCCTTCTCTTTCTCTACTGGAAAAGGGAGCCCTGGGCTGCCTCGCGGACGGCGCGGTATCGGTCCATAGCCACCTGACGCTCCACGTGATGGTCCACAATGGGGGCCGCGTAATCCCGGCCGATGATGCACCCGAAGCGGCGCTGCTCATCCGCTGTCATCAGATGGGGCTCGTGGATCTTCTCCGGCGGCAAGGATGCGAGCTCGGGCACCCACCGGCGGATGTAGGAGCCATCCGGATCGTATCGCCTGCTCTGCAGCCAGGGATTGAAAATGCGGATTGGACGCGGATCCACACCCGTGCCGGCCGCCCACTGCCAGCCGCCGTTGTTCGGGGCCAGATCCCCGTCCACAAGCCGCAGCATGAAATGCCGCTCTCCCTCCTGCCAGTTGACGTGCAGGTCTTTCGTCAGGAAACTTGCCACGATCATCCGGACCCGGTTGTGCATCCAGCCTTCCGTAAGGAGCTGACGCATCCCGGCATCCACGATGGGATACCCTGTCATTCCCTTCTTCCAGGCCTCCAGGCGCTCCGGGTCATCATCCCACTGCAGGTGGCGTTTTTGCGGCTGCCACGCCGAGTTTTCCACCTCCGGCCAGTGCCACAGCACGTGGAAGTAGAACTCCCGCCAGGCAAGCTCCGAAACGAACTTCGGGAAGGCGGTGGTCTTCTGATAAACCTGCCGGATAGAGATATTGCCGAACTTCAGATACGGTGACAGCCGGGAGGTGCCATCCACGGCCGGCAGGTCGCGTTGCCGGTCGTAGGCTGCCGCACACGTTCCCACGAATGCATCCAGCCTGCGCCGCGCAGCGTCTTCGCCGGGCTTCCAGGCCGAAGGGTCGAAGTCAGGCGGGAGGGTGAAGCCAAAATCACAGGAATCGGGCACACCGCCCCCCGCCGCAGGGAATAGCCCGCCGAAGTCCTGCACCTCTGGCAGCGGCTCCTGTTTGGGAAGGGAAATCCAGGCACGAAAGAACGGCGTGAAGACGGAGTACGGGCGCCCGTCGGCCGTCAGCACGCTTTCCGGCTCAGCCAAGAGCAGATCGCTGAAGCAACGGGCCTGAATGCCCGATTTCTCCAGACGCGAGGAGACAGCCTCGTCCCGGCGGCGGGCATACGGCTCATAGTCACGGTTGAAAAATACCGCCTCCGCCTTCGCCTCCCGGGCGAAGCGCGGGATCTCTTCCTCCGGCTTCCCGCGTAGCACCACCAGCCGGCCGTTGCGAGCCGCGATCTTGCGCTCGATCTCCCGCAGACTCTCCAGCAAGAACCAGACACGGGAAGCGCCGACATCAGGACGGGAAAGGATATGGTCATCCAGGCAGAACACGGGAATGACCTGCGCGGCCGCCGAGCGTGCGGCGTAGAGCGCCGCGTTATCCGCCAGGCGCAGATCACGGCGGAACCAGTGGATCACGCGCTTCACGGACGGTTTCTCCTCCCTCCTGAACGGCCCGCTTCACTTCCCAATGCAGAATGCTCCAAAGATGGCATCCAGCAGACTCTCCGCGACATCCTTTCCCAGAAGCTCCCCGATCCTGGACCGCGCAGTCTGGATCTGGACGGCGGCCAGGTCCAGCGCGTGGGGGGACTGTACGGACGCGACAGCGCCCCTCAATGCCTGCCCTGCCTGCTCCAGCAGACTGACCTGATGCGCGCTGGCTGAAAGCGCCTCCTCGAAATACCCTGCTCCCGCTCCAAGGCGAGAGAGGATAGCCTGCTGTAGAGCCTCCAGTCCCTGACCCGTCAGAGCGGAAATGGTGACGGCATTCGCGGTCAGTTCTCCGGCATCGGGAATAACAGCAACCAGGTCCATCTTGTTCCACACCGCGACGGCCCGCTCCCCGGCCGCCTGAAGCACCTCCAGATCGCCCTCTGCGACTCCCTGCGTGGCATCCAGCACCACAAGTCCGATGTCAGCGTGTTCCAGCGCCTCAAGAGCCCTTCGCGTCCCTTCCTGCTCCACAGGATCTCCCGTCTGCCGGATACCGGCGGTGTCTATGGCCAGCACAGGCAATCCGCCGATCTCCACGGTCTCCTCCAGGAAGTCACGCGTGGTGCCGGGAATATCACTCACAATGGCTCGCGGGCGGCCTGCTAGGAGATTCAGAAGGCTGGATTTGCCGACGTTGGGCCGCCCCACGATGGCCAGCCGCAATCCCTGAGAAAGCAACCTCCCCCGGCGGGCCAGATCCAGGACCTGCCCAACCGACTGGTAGAGCCTGTCCAGAGCAGCAGCCAGCTCACTGCGGTCCGGCTCGTCCACGTCCTCCGGAAAGTCTATGGAAGCCTCGATGGCGGCGGAGATGGCGGTCAGTTGTTCCCAGATCTCCTCCAGACGCCGGGAAAGCGCTCCGCTGAGGGTGTGACGGGCCGCGATCAGCTGAGTGCGGGTTCTGGCCCGGATGAGCTGGTTCACGGCCTCAGCCTGCGCGAGGTCCAGCTTTCCGTTCAGGAAGGCGCGCCGGGTGAACTCGCCCGGGCCCGCGGATCTGGCCCCGGCGCTGAGGGCGGCCTGCAGCACTTCCCGGACGGTGGCGATGCCGCCGTGGCAGGAGATCTCGACGACATCTTCGCCAGTATAGCTGGCGGGAGCCGCGAAATACGTGTATAGCGCCTCGTCCACCCGTTCGCCAGCGGCGGAGAGGACAGGAGCGAGCGTTGCGCGGCGCGGAGCGAACCGCCCGGGAGGACGTCCGGACAGACGCGCAGCGATCTGCAGCGCTTGCGACCCACTGATGCGGACAACGGCGATGGCCCCCACTCCCGGAGCGGTGGCCACCGCCGCAATGCTGTCCGTGAAAAGGCCGGTCACCGGGTTACCTCCCCGGTCAAGATCCGGCGGTGACAAGGCGGACTTTCAGCCCTGCTCGTCACCCGTCTTTGGAGAGATGACGACGTGACGCTTGTCGCCTTCACCCTCGCTGTAGGTGTAGACCTTCGGATGATCTTTCAACGCATTGTGGATGATGAGACGGTCTCGCGGAGGAAGGGGCTCCAGTTCCGCTTCCTGGTTGTGTTCCGCCACCTGCTCGGCCAGCTCCAGCGCAGTGCGGATGAGCGTGTCGCGATGCTTCTGGCGGAACCCGGCAGCCTCCAGCGTCACGCGCGCTTTGCCCTCATACTGCCGGTTGACCGTGACGCCAACCAGGAACTGAAGGGCATCCAGCACCTGACCCTGGCGGCCGACCAGAACGGCCGCATTCTCGCCTTCGATGTCTATCTGGAAGCCATCGTCGGCGATCTCCGAGATCTTCGCGGAGCAGTTAAGCGCCGCCGCATCCAGAATCCGCTGGACTACCTCCAGAGCCTGCTGCGCCCGCACCTCCATGGCCGGGGCTTCCATCTTCGTCTGCACTGTGGGTTTCTCCTGACTCTTCGCTGAAGCCTCTCCGGCCTCCACTCCAGGTGCCGTCACAGGCCGGGCCGTGCGGCCACCACGGCCGCGCGGACGCCGTCGGGACTTCGCCTGCGCCTCGCCTCCGCCCGCGGCAGCCTCCTTAGCCTCCGGCTGCTCGGCCGCAGTCCGCTGGCCATTTCCCTGGGGAGCAGCTTGCGGTTCAGCCTTGCGCTGTCCGCCGGGCCGCTGCTTCTGCTCCTTAGCACGTGTTTGCTGCGCGGCGTCGCGAGAGCGCGTCCCGCCGCGGCGCCTGCCTCTGCGGCGCGGCTGCGCCTCTTCTTCCGTCTCTTCCACAAAACCGGCGATGCGGCCGGCTCCGTGCGGAGACTCAAGCCTGTGCCGCCGGGTCTCATAGTAGGTGGCGCGCACCCTGGCCGGGGTGCCGCCGATGAAGCCGAGAACTCCCCGGCTCCCCACATCCAGCACTTCAAACTCCAGATCCGCTTCAGGGACGCCAAGCTGGCTTGCCGCCTTTCGCTTGGCCTCCTCGACGGTCTTTCCGGTCGCTTCTACGCTTCGCATCTGTGTATAAACGTCTCCAGTGGGTCTCCCGGCATCGGCGGCCCGGGATCTTTGCGCTCCCGCCGGCCGGATGCCTCAGCCGCCACGTCTGCTTATTTCCGCTTGCGGGGAGAGGGCCCTCGCGATGCTGCCGCCGCCGCGGGCGCGGGCGTCAGGTCCTCCTCGTCGTCCTCCAGCGCCAGAGCGGGCACGGGTTTCTGCAGCATGAAATACTGCTGCGTGGTGGTCAGGACGTTCAGCACAAGCCAGTAAAGGATGAACGCGGACGGGAAGTAGTTGAAGATCAGGACGAACATGGCGGGCATCATTATGGACATCAGCTTCTGCTGTTCGGCCTGCTGCTTGTCCACCGCCGGCGTGCTCATTCTGGTGGAGAGATACATACTGAAGCCATAAAGCAGAAGCAGGGGCCAGTCCGGGTCCGCCAGGCTGGGCGCGATGAAATCGAAGTTCTCCGCAAGCCGGCTGCCGATCCAGAGGAAGTCGCCTCTGGCGAACTGGAACTCGTATGCCCGGATCGTCTGGTAGATCAACAACAGAAATGGCATCTGCACGAGCAGAGCCAGACACCCCCAGTGGGGGCTCGCGTTGTGGTCCTTCATCAACTGCCACTGCTGCCGCTGAAACTCCCTCGGGTCGTCGCCCAGTTCTCTCTTCAGCTTCTCCAGCCGCGGCTGCAGGCGCTGCAGATTCCGCATGGACTCGAACTGAAGGTGGGAGAGAGGCGTGGTCAGCAGCTTGATGACGACCGTGATAATGACAATGGCCAGCCAGTAGCTATAGTTCTCGTTCGACCCGGTCACCCTGACCAGGTAGTCAACTACCTTGTAGACCGTCTTGGACTGGTTGGCCTTGTCAATCTTTTCCGTAAGCGCCAGGTAGTTGCGGTAGGCCTTCTCGATGTAAGGGTCCGGCCACTGGCCGCCGGGCGGGTTCCCATCCAGAGAACCCGGGCCACCCCTCGCGATCAGCTTCCTGTACCGGCTGGCGGCAGTGTAGTTGGTGTTGTCCAGCGGGTTGACGCTGCTATTCTCCAGCAGCCTGGCTTCAAGATACGCGAGATGGTTGGCATCGGCGCCGGCAGGCTTAGCTTTCGACAGATCCTTGAGCTGCCGGTTGAGGGACTTGATCTCCTCTTTCCGCTTCTCGACGGGTACCCGAGGAAGCTTCTCGATGGCGGCTTCCACACGGGTGAGTTGCTCTTTCAGAGAGCCTTCAGCCTGGGCCGCGCACCGGGCGGCCCAGAGTGAGATGACAAGCGCAATCGCAATCGCACCGGTCAGACAGGTGCGCAATCTGGACAATGAGCAAACTCCTTGAAAAACCCTGCGGCTTTGCCAGCCTTTGGCGTGCTCCCGCACATTGGCCGGCCGCCGGACGCCCCGACGCCGCGCGCCCCGTACAACAGGCTACCGGACAGGATCGTAGCCGCCCGGATGAAATGGATGGCAACGGACAAGCCGCCGCGCCCCCATCCAGCTGCCCTTCAACAGCCCGTATTTCTCAATGGCCTGCGCGGTGTATTCCGAACAGCTGGGATAGAAGCGGCACGCGCGGGGCCGGATGGCCGCTGTCCGCTGGTAGACCTGCCGGATCAACCACACTATAAGAGCTGCCGGCGCTTTCAGGACCCTTTCAAGCATCTATGATCCCGACCCTGCTCAGTCTCACTACACAGGGCGCGCAGTGCCTGCAAAACATCCTGGCACAATCCTTCAAAAGGCGCCTCTACAGCGGAAGGACGGGCGGTTACAGCCACATCCCACCCCGGCGCCACCGATGTTAGACACCGCCGGGCAGCCTCGCGCAGCCTCCTCTTGACCCTGTTGCGCACCACCGCCCTGCCGACCTTTTCGGAAACGGAAAACCCGATCCGCGCCGGGGAACCCGGCCGGGACTGCAGCGCGCGAGCAATGATGTACCTCCCTGTGAACTTGCGGCCGCGCGACTGCACAGCCTTGAAACGGGCTCTAGCCCTCAGTCTTCGATCCCGGGGGAGCATCCGGAGCTCCTTACCCGTTACACTGGCCCAAAGACAGCCGCCCATGGCCGCCATCAGGCCTGGCGCCTAGACGGTGAGCCTGCGGCGCCCCTTGAGTCTTCTCCGCTTGAGCGTGCGGACGCCTCCCTTGGTGGACATCCGCTTCAGAAAGCCGTGAACACGGAACCTGCGCCTGTTCTTCGGCTGAAAAGTTCTCTTCATTCAGACCTCTCCGGGTAGTTCGTGCGACTCATTATAGCATGGGCTTTCCCGCGTCTCAACGAACGCCGGCGGTCCGGTGGATGGCGAAAAAATAGAGCCAGAAAAGATGCCAATCCTCCTTGCCGGGGTCCGGGCCGTCTTGTTATAATCGCCTTCGCCGGTCGGCCTCAGGGGGGCTCTGGTGAGCGGTCCGTCCGAACAGAAACGGTCCTCAAAGACAGCGCCTTGTCCGCCTGCGAACACCTTGCTCCTGACACGCTCAGCCCGCGCTCAGGCGCTTACCAGAAGGCCCGGCCCCGCCGGCGTCCGGTCGCACTACATTTGATTCACAAAGCCCGCCGTCACAAGGCGAGACCCCGGAGAAGGGAGGATGCTGCCAGGTGCCGCAGAACGATCAACTGCATTTTGGCGAAGACGCGAATCTCGTGGCGCTGCGTATGGCCTGGGAGCGCACGCTCAATGCCCTGTCCTCCCGCGCCAGCAAGCCCGTCTTCGACAAGGGATTGAAGACGGTGGTCCCGATTTCGTTCGAGGACTCGGCTGTTGTGCTGGGCGTCCAGACGTCCTTCGCGAAGTTCTGGATCGAACAGAAGTTTCTCCCGCTGATAACAGAGCTTCTGAGCGACCACCTGGGGACCCGGGTCCGGGTCACCGTCCGGCTCCTGGAGGAAGACCCGGACCTGTCGCCGGACATCGCGGCGGCCGGTCTCGGAGCCGCCCTTCCGCAGGAGGAACCCCGCAGACAACCCGCGGACTTCGTCCTGAATGAGAACTACACGTTCGACACTTTTGTTGTGGGCCAATCCAACCGTATGGCCCACGCCGCAAGCTGCGCGGTAGCAGAGTCCCCGGGAGCCAGCTATAACCCCCTGTTCATATACGGTGATTCCGGGCTGGGGAAGACGCACCTGCTGCACGCCATCGGCAACTTCATCCGGCGCTACCACCCGCAGACCGGACTGATCTACATGACAGCGGAGACGTTCACATCGGAGTACGTTGCGGC
>CALCJH010000378.1 GCA_937967775.1 uncultured bacterium
GGGCCGCGACGGTGTCATCACCGTGGAGGAGTCTAAGGCCAGCCTCACGGACGTGGAGGTGGTCGAGGGGATGCAGTTCGACAAAGGCTACATCTCCCCGTATATGGTCACCGATCCGGAGCGGATGGAGGCGGTCTTTGAGAATCCGCTCATCCTCATCCATGAGAAGAAGATCTCATCCGCCGCAGATCTGGTTCCCTTCCTGGAGAAGGTGGCCCAGACCCGCCGCCCGCTGGTAATCATCGCCGAAGACGTTGACGGAGACGCGCTGGCAACTCTGGTGGTGAACCGGCTCCGCGGAATCCTGCAGTGCGCTGCCGTGAAGGCGCCGGGCTTCGGGGATCGCCGCAAGGAGATGATGCGCGACATCGCCATTCTGACCGGCGGCGAGTTCATCAGCGAGGATCTGGGACTGAAGCTGGAGAACGTGGACCTCTCGCGGCTGGGAACCGCCAAGAAGGTGGTCATCACCAAGGAGAAGACCACCATCGTCGAGGGCGGCGGCAAGCGTGAGGCTGTCACCGGCCGCATCCAGCAGATCAAGAATCAGATCGAGACGACGGATTCCTCCTACGACCGCGAGAAGCTCCAGGAGCGCCTGGCCAAGCTGGCGGGCGGCGTGGCGGTCATTCGCGTAGGCGCGGCCACGGAGACCGAGCTCAAAGAGAAGAAGCATCGCTTCGAGGATGCCCTTTCGGCAACCCGCGCGGCTATCGAGGAGGGGATCGTCCCGGGTGGCGGCACCGCACTTCTGAACATCCAGCCCGCGCTGGAGAAGCTGAAGCTCAAGGGTGACGAGGCCATCGGCGCGAACATCGTGAAGCGCGCACTGGAGGAGCCGCTGCGCCAGATCGCCGAGAACGCCGGCTATGAAGGGTCGGTGGTGATCGCGGACGTGCGCAGGCAGGAGAAGCCTGGCTTCGGGTTCAACGCGCTGACGGGCGAGATCGTGGAAATGATCCCGGCCGGGATCGTGGACCCGGTCAAGGTCACTCGCAGTGCGCTCCAGAATGCGGCGTCCATCGCTGGAATGGTGCTGACCACAGAGACGCTCATCTCGGAGAAGCCCGAGAAGAAGAAGGCTCCCGCGGCGCCGTCCGGCGGGTACGACGACTACGATATGTGACAGCGATGGCCTCATTCGCCGGGTTGGGCGAAGGGGTAGTGATTCCGAGGGCGGTTTCCTGGTCGGCGCCGGGAGGCCGCCCTTTCCTCGCTCCTGTGCAGCTCCCTGAGATGGCAGGAAGGGCAAGGAGCTGATGAGGCGAACTCGCAGAGGGCCTTCCCGACGCCGGGAGTGGTTGCGCTTCCTCACCGTGCTCAGCACGGCAGGGGTGGTCACTGTGTGGGCCGCTGGAGAGTTCATCGGAGAGCGGCACTGGTTGACCACGCTGCTGGCCTACATACCTCAGCATCCCTTTCTGTTTCCTGCAGCGCTCCTGAGTGTGGGCACGCTGGCGCTGCGGCGCCCGGGTCTGGCTGCCACAAACGTGCTGGTGTTGGTGTTTGGAGCGTTTCATCTGCTTGGCTTCAGCATCGGCCGCCAGGAGACGGGCGCTCGCGCTGACCTGCGGGTAATGACCTATAACATCCATCACGGCGCGATGGGTGTAGAAACGATTGCGGCCGATATCCGCCAGCAGCGGCCCGACTTGGTCCTCCTGCAGGAAGCCAACGCCTTCAGGAGTTGGACAAATCCCATGCCGCTCCTGGCCACACTGCTGCCAGACTACCGCGTCTACACCATCGGGGATGAAGTCGCCCTGATGAGCAGACTGCCGGTGACCCAGGTGCAAAGCCGGCGACTGCGGAGGAATGGTGCGCGCCGCAAAGGCCTGGACGCAACAGTCACAGTCGGGAAGAGGAAACTGCGTATTCTGAACGTTCACCTGATGACTTCGGCCACCGGAAACGCTCTCGCCCGCAGCAAGGCGCAAGCACCCACATATCTGCGGCACACGGCGGCAGTCCGGTCGGAGCAGTTCGAAGAGATCCGCAGATGGGTAGAGCGTCAGCGGGACCCGTTTATCGTTGCTGGCGACTTCAACACTCCGCCTCGCGGTGTTCTATACCGCAGGGTTCGCGGGTGGGGGTTGACGGACTCCTTCAGTGCGGCCGGGTTCGGCTTCGGAGCTACCTACCGGTCCGATGTACCGGTGCTGCGGATAGATCACATTCTTACCGGGCCGGGTGTGCGGGCCGTGCGGACCTGGGTGCCACCCACCCGGAGCTCCGACCACCGCCCAGTGGTGGCGGACTTGACCCTGGAGTGATGTCCGGCTTCAGACCAGTGACTCCAGCAGATCTTCCAGCGGCACGTAGGCGAATGTGGTGGAATGGTCGCTCAGTGCGTACGGGATGAGGATAACATCGTTGTGCCGCATCGCCCCGCACGTATAGACCACGTTCGGCACATAGCCGCTGCGTTCGTCTTCCTCCGGAGCGATGAGCGGCTCGCGGCTCCGCCCGAGCACCCTCGTGGGATCCTTCAGATCCAGCAACGCGGCCCCGATGCAGTACTGCCGCATCGGTCCGACGCCGTGCGTCAACAAGAGCCAGCCTTCGGGAGTTTCGATGGGAGAGCCGCAGTTCCCGATGACTGAGAACTCCCACCACTGGAGTGGCTCCATCGCCAGATAGGCTTCGTTCCAGACCAGGATGTTGTCGGAATACATGATGTAAAGGTTCTCGCCGTCTATCCGCCCGGAACAGACATAGCGGCCGCCGACACGCCGCGGGAAAAGCGCCATACCCTTGTTCCGGGCGCATCGCCCCGTGAGCGTGGCGATGGTGATGACGCGAAGATCGCTTGTTTCCATCAGAGTGGGGAAGATGGTGGTTCCGTTGTAGGCGGTGTAGGTCCCGTAGATGTGACGGAAGCCATCCTCTTCCGTGAACAGGACCAGCCTCAAGTCCTCGATTCCCCGGCTCTCATTCTCGCTGCGCG
Source organism: uncultured bacterium (assembly GCA_937967775.1). Lineage (GTDB taxonomy): Bacteria > Armatimonadota > UBA5829 > DSUL01 > DSUL01 > CALCJH01. The sequence goes on from CALCJH010000378.1 coordinate 2,948, forward strand.
GGAAGATCACAGCTTCGGCCACAGAGACGTCATCGCCGATCAGCAACTTGTAACTGGAGCGCGCCACGCTCAGCATATTCCTGTGGCTCTGCTCCCAGGCTCCCTCTGTCGGAAAAACAGCCCGCATAGACAGCAGCTCACGCTCCAGCTCCTCGATACTGAAAGAGAGTCCCAGACGCTCCAGAACCTGCTCTTCCAAAGGTCCCAGAAGGCCCGCCTCAGCGAGCTGCACGCGGTAGCGGGAAGTGTCGAACTCCGCATCCGGGACATCTGCGAGAGGACGCGTCACCTGGCCGGCTTCCTCGATGACCAGGTAGTTGTTCCTGTCTATGCTGCCGCGGCGGAAGACCACGGACGAAATGTGGCCTTCGCCCGTCGCCCGGAGGCTCATAAGGAAGCGGGTGGTCCCGGGCGGAGCCGGCGACTGGTCCGGCAGAGGGACGATGGAAGGGTTGAACAGCGCTGAAGACTCTATGGCGTATTCCATCGTGAAATACGCCCCCGCGAGCAGTTGCCTGCGTTTCGAGACGTTCTGCCAGGCCACCGGTAGGAGCGGAGCGACCCGCTCGAAGTGCTCCATCCAGATGTCCACCAGATCCCGGTGCTGCTCACTGTAATCTTCTTCCAGCTCGCACAGCAACCGGTCGGCCACATCCTCGGGGAGGGACAGGATCCTTTCCAGGCGCCGCCGGTTTCTCGCATCATCGGATCCGAAAAAACGCGCTATCACGCGCCGCGGATCTGGACGGAGAGTGATGGGCAGACGGGTCAGGCGAGGCTTGTTGGATGACATGCGTGGGAATCGCTCCTTCCTGACCGCATTTTATGAGAGCGGACATCCGCATTTCAAGCGGCTAAATGCTATGGTCCCCCCGCTACTATCTTTTCATTCAGGAAGGCATGCCGGGACGGCGTTGACAGCGTCAGAACAGCGGTGTAGGATACACTGAAAACGACAGGAGGTATGCCCTTTTTGCAAATCCTGCTGGGGGGACACAAGTGGGCGCGGCGCTCATACGGTTTTGACGAAGTGTCCGTCGCCTGCGGGTCGGTGACCGTGGACCCGAACGACACCGACATCTCATTCACCATCGGGCCGCACACATTCCGCATCCCATTCCTAGCATCCGCCATGGACGGCGCAGTGAGTCCTCGCATGTGTCAGATCATGGGCCGTCTGGGCGGGTTGGCCGTTCT
>CALCJH010000379.1 GCA_937967775.1 uncultured bacterium
TGTCAGTCCTGCCAGATACGCGCAGATCTCGTCCTGCGCTTCGCGGCACGGGGCGACCGTGCCCACCTGGTTGTTGAAGATCAGCGAGAATGCCAGCGGCTGCCCGGCGGCAGTGGTCACGTAGCCGGACAGGCTGGACACGCCGCCGATGTAGCCCGTCTTCGCCCGGACCTTCCCCTGAGCCGGGGTGTCTTTCATCCGGTTGCGCAGGGTGCCATCCACTCCTGCGACCGGAAGCGATTCTATACAGTCCGTCCCGTAGCGATGGCGGTACATATAGTCCAGCAGGCGGATGAAACTGTCACATGTGACCAGGTTCAGCCGGGAGAGCCCGGATCCGTCCGCCATAGACACTGCGCCGGGTTCGATGCCCGCCTGCTTCTCCAGAAACTCCATTACCACATCCCGCCCGGCGCTGACCGAACCGGAACCTTTCCGGACCGACCCGAGCGTGCGCAGCAGGCACTCGGCAATCAGATTATCGCTCCACTTGTTCAGGTCGGTGACGATCTCTCGGAGGGGCTTCGATACGTGGCGGGCAAGCAACCTGGCCCCGGCGGGCGCGGACCCTTTGCGCGCCCTGCCCTCCACAGGAATGCCGGACGAGATCAGCATCTCGCGGAAGCAGTCCACGGTAAACTGCGCAGGATCCAGCACGGCCACCACGGCGTCCGTGGCCGCGTCCCCGCCGGCCGGAACGGTGCCGGTCACCGTTACTGTCGTGGCGCCGGCGTCGCGCTCCCGGGAGACCGAACGGCTGCTTCCGCGCTCGCCGGTCATCACACTGGAACGCAGCCGCATATGCCCTGAGGATGGCCTCAGTGTCACCCTGGCGGGATGTCCGGGCTCCGCGGCCGGCTCCACCACAATGGAGATGACGTTCTTGTTGAAGTTGAGAGCCCCGGCCGGCGCGGCATACGAGGCTGAGAGGTAGTCCCAGCTCCACCCCCAGCCATAGGGCGAGCGGTCGAAGTCTCCCGTATCCCCCACGATGGCTCCGGCCACGCGCTTGAGCCCGCGGGCTTTTAAGTCTTCGATGATCCCCTGCAGCGCGGGTTCGTCCAGCAGCGGGTCGCCAGAGCCCTTCAGCACCAGATCTCCGTGAAGGACTCCTTCCCGGTCAATCTCGCCCGCCGTATAGACTCCGGTGCTGTAGCGGAACTCCGGTCCCAGGATCTCCAGCGCCGCCGCGGACGTAAGGAGCTTCAGGTTGGAGGCGGTCATCAGGAGGAGGCCCGGGTTGCGGGAGTAGATCCTGTCTCCGGTGTCCAGTGTCTGCACAACGCATCCGTGGATGCCCCGCGCAAAGACGGGACGGTCCAGAATGGAGTCCAGTTTCTGGCGGACGGCGGCCAGATCGGCACGCGCTCCGGAGAGCGCCGCCAACAGAACCGCCGCGGCCCAGGCGGCAACAATGCCTCCGCGGCGAGGGGAGAAAGACCTCATGCAGAATCCTCCAACTGCAGTGTTCCCGCCGGCCAGGACCGGAGGGCGCCTACTCTTCGTCCGTGACAGGCGGAGGGGCCCAGGGCAGCGGCGGCTCCTGATCCTGCTCACTGCCCGGCTCCTCGAACGCGAGCGAGGGATCCGTCAAAAGGTGGGCGTGCTCACTGATCTGGATGTCCTCCGTCACTTCAATATGATGGCCCAGATCAGGAGCGGGAGCCTCCTGCGGGACCAGCGAATCCAGGGCCTGAATGGCCAGTTGATAGGTGGGGTCCAGAGCCAGCGCGTGCTCGTAGCACCGCTGTGCCTTCTCCAGATCGCCCGTCATCTGATAGGCCTGACCCAGATTGAAATGGGCGTGCGCGGAAGGGGCGAGCTCCAGCGACCGCTCCAGCGCCGGGACTCCGTCCTCTGGATGACCCGCCAGGCAGCAGGCCGCTCCCAGCAGCGCCAGAAAATGGCCATCGTTCGCGCCATCGCCCAGATGCGCCTGCAGCATTTCGCACGCGCGCTTGGCATGCCCCGACTTCAACGCCGCCAGGGCCTCTTGCATCAGCCCGGACAGATCCGAACCTGCTTCCATAACAGACCTCCTGTTCCCCTCGCGGAGACCGTCCTCAGTTCTTCTGTCCTGGTTATCGTGAAGCCCGGCGCGTGAATGACGTTCCCGCGGCGGGCGGTCGGGCGGGCAATGCGTATGCAGTTGCCTGAGCGGGCGGGTCGGCATCGGCCGGTCCGCCCGCGCTTTTTACGCCTTTTCCAGCTCGAACGTCTTGTGCAGCACGCGGACCGCCTCTTCCAGCTTGCTGCGCTCGATCAGACAGGTGATGCGGATCTCGCTGGTGGTGATGGAGATGATGTTGATGTTGGCATCCGCTAGCGCCGTGAACATCCGCGCCGCATATCCCGGGTGGCTGCGGATGCCCGTGCCCACGATGGACACCTTGGCCACGTTCTGGTCTGTGCTGATGCCCCCCGCCCCGATCTGCTGCGCCACCTCCTGCACCGTGGCGACGGCGGTGTTCAGGTCGTCATCGGCCACCGTGAAGGAGAGATCCGTCACTCCGCTCTGGCTGACGTTCTGGACGATGATGTCCACGCTGATGTTCTTGTCGGCCAGCGCTTGGAAGATGCAGGCGGCGATTCCAGGCTGGTCCGGCACGGAGGCGATCGTGATCCGGTTGGTCTTCAGGTCGTGCGCAATCCCGCGGACGGGGTTGCGGATCTCCATAGCCTCGTCTTCGTGCTTGATCACTGTGCCTGGAACCTCCTTCTGGCTGTGCGCCACCAGAATCTCGATATCGTAGAGCTCCCCGAGCTCCACCGCCCGGGAGTGCATGACTTTGGCCCCCTGTCCGGCCATCTCCAGCATCTCTTCATAGGAGATGGTGTCCAGCTTACGGGCCTCCGGAACGATGCGCGGATCGGCCGTATAGACGCCTTCCACATCGGTGTAGATCTCGCAGCGGTCCGCCTTGAGGGCCTTAGCCACGGCCACGGCCGTAGTGTCCGAACCGCCGCGCCCCAGCGTGGTGATGTCTGCCCAGCTGGAACCCTCCGTCACACCCTGAAAACCTGCGATGACGAGCACGTTGCCCGCTTCCAGCTCTTTCTTCATCCGTGTGACGTCAATGCGCGCAATGCGCGCTTTGCGGGCCACATTCTCCGTGATGATGCCCGCCTGACCGCCCGTCAGCGAAACGGCTGACACCCCCAGAGCGTGGAGCGCCATGGTCATCAGGGCGCTGGAGGCCTGCTCGCCTGTGGCGAGCAGCTTGTCCATCTCGCGGTCGCTGGGGTTGTCGGTGATCTGCCTTGCGAGGGCGATCAGGTTGTCGGTAGTTTTCCCCATGGCGGAGACCACCACCGCCACCTGAGCCTCCTTGCTGGTCCGCGCCACTCGTTCGGCCACGCTGCGGATGCGCTCCGCGTCTGCCACGGAGCTGCCCCCGTATTTCTGCACGACAAGCATATGATGCCCTTTGCTGTCCTGTTTGTCTGGTGCCCGGTTCCCTGCCGCGCCCGGAAGCGCACTCTGATACCGGGACGCAAACTATTCTAACATGGCGAGTCCACCCGGCGGCAGGGTGCGGAACGCCGGGAGTGCGCCATCCTGGACTGGTCCCCGGTAGCCGCGCCTCGACGCGGAGCCGGAACGAAAAACGGCGGAGCCGGCAACGGCTCCGCCGCAGTTCTCTATGGGCACATCCCGAAACAGGATGCGCTGCTCACTTGACCGGGACGAACCCGACCTTCTCCACGATATCCTGACCCTCTTCGGACAGCTCCCACTGGATCAGCTTCGCCACTTCGCCCCGCGGGACGCCGACGACGTACTGATAGAGGAACCGCCAGATGGGGTAG
>CALCJH010000380.1 GCA_937967775.1 uncultured bacterium
CTGCAGGTTGCGGAAATGAGCCTTGATCTTGCTGCGGGCGTGACCGGTCTTGACGAAGTTCAGCCAGTCCAGACTGGGGGAAGAGTTGCTGCGGGTGACGATGTCCACCACCGCGCCGTTCGTCAGCTTGTAAGAAAGGGGGACGATGCGGCCATTCACCTTCGCGGCCACGCAGTGATGCCCCAGGTCGCTGTGGATGCGGTATGCGAAGTCCACCGGGGTGCTCCCGGCGGGAAGATCTATGACGTCGCCTTTGGGGGTGAAAACGAAAACCTGATCCGTAAACAGATCGTTGATGACGGAGCGCAGAAACTCCGTGGCATCCTTGCTATCGGCCTGCCAGTCGAACAGCTGCTGCCGCAACCAGGAGAGTTTCCGGTCGAACCCGTTGGACCCGGAGGTACCTTCCTTGTACTGCCAGTGTGCCGCGATGCCGAACTCGGCGGTGCGGTGCATCTCCCAGGTACGGATCTGGATCTCCAGCGGCTCCCCGTGCGGTCCGATGACCTTCGTATGCAGTGACTGATACATATTGGGCTTGGCGCGGGCGATATAGTCGTCGAACCGCTCGGGGATGGGAATCCACAGATCATGCACGATGCCGAGCGCATGGTAGCACTCCGGCACGGTGTTCACGATGATGCGCACAGCGATAAGATCGTAAATCTCTTCGAAGGGCAGGTTCTCCTTGAGCATCTTCTGGTAGATGCTCCACAGGTGCTTCGGCCGCCCATGGATCTCGGCGTCAATGCCCGCGCGCTCCAGCCTGCGGGAGATCATCTCGATGGCCTTCTTGATGTCCGCCTCACGGTCGGCGCGCCGCCGGTCTATGAGCTCTACGAGCTTCTGATACATCTCAGGCTCGCGATACTTGAAGGCCAGGTCCTCCAGCTGCCATTTGATCTTCCAAACCCCCAGCCGGTGGGCCAGGGGCGCGTAGATCTGCATGGTCTCTTCGGCGACCTTCAGCTGCCGCTCCCGCTCCAGCCCGTGCAGGGTGCTCAGATTGTGGAGCCGGTCCGCCAGCTTGATCATCATCACACGCAGATCGCGCGCCACCGCAAGGAAGATCTTGCGAAGGTTCTCCGCGTTGCGGCGCATCTCCGCGCGGCGCTTACGTGAGGGAGAGTCGCCATCCTGAGAACGGGTCTCGAAATCCGCAAGCTTCAGCTTGGTGACGCCATCCACCATGGTCGCCACCTCGTCGCCGAAGCGCTCGCGGATTTCGTCCAGGGTGGTCTCGCTGTCCTCGACGACGTCGTGAAGGAGTCCCGCAGCGATACAGGCCGGGTCCATCTGGACGTCCGCAAGTATGAACGCCGTGGCTAGAGGATGTGTAAAGTAGGGATCTCCGGTACGGCGCGTCTGCCCTTCGTGCCGCTCGCGCGCGAAGGAAAAGCTCCGCCGCACGATGTCCAGGTCACCATCCGGATTGTAGAGGCGGATCCGTTCGAGAAGCTCTTCCAGTTTGTCTTCAAACAGACCGGCGGAAGTCTCCGGATGCGCGGCATCCTGTTCCGCCACAGCCTGCAGAGGGGCTGTCATTCTTGCACCGCCGGAAGGTCCCGGAGAACGATTTCAGCACGGCCGGAACCGTTATACGCGCTTACTCTAAGATTGTAACAGATTTTGAACAAACGGTCCCCTGAAAGACTGGAAACGGCATCTCCCATACAGAAACCGACCACGCTGACCGGGCCCGGAGTTCCGCGAAGTTCGGCCCGCAGGTGCCTGCCGCCCTCCCCCACACAACGGACATTGTCCAGCCGCACCCGGGAGGACATCAAAACCGGCTCGGGGTTGCCCTCCCCGAACGGAGCAAGCCTGACAACCTCCTGAGCCAACTGGAGCGACAGTTGCTCCACAGGAACCTCCGCTTCCACCTCCAGCCGCGGGTGAAGGTCGGCGGGAGTGAGCCACTGCTGCGCCAACTCATTTACTGCAACGCGGAACTCGCGCAGGCGTTCCTGGGGCAAAGACAGGCCCGCAGCCATCGCGTGCCCACCACCTCTGACCAGATCTTCTCCCAGCTCCTCCAGCGCCCTCGCCCAGTGGAAACCGGGGATTCCTCGCGCCGACCCGTGCCAGTGCCCGTCCCGGAGCGTGAGCACCACGGCCGGGCGGTAGAAGATCTCCACCAGCTTCCCGGCAACGATGCCGACCACTCCGGGATGCCAGTCTTCTCGCCCGACCACCAGCACAGCGTCTTCGCTGATGCCCGTCTCGAAAATGGTCTGGATGGCCTCAGCCTGAATGCGCCGCTGTTCCTGCTGCCTCTGCGTGTTGCGCTCGGTCAGGATGGCTGCCAGCTCCTCCGCGCGGGCGGAATCCCGTGTGAGCAGCAGCTCCAGCGCTTCGTCCGCCTCGGCCAGCCGCCCGGCCGCATTGATGCGCGGACCCAGCCGGAAGCCGATATCCTCGGCCCCCAGGCTTTCTCCCAGACCGGAAAGCCTGAGGAGCGCGCGGATACCCTCCTTCTGAGACGTTCCCATCGAGCGCAGACCGTGGTAGACATAGGCCCGGTTCTCATCCAGCAGCGGGACGCAGTCGCTGACGGTACCGAGTGCCACCAGGTCCAGGAAGTGCCGGTGCAGCGCGTCCAGATCCACTCCCCGCCGCAGGCACAACGCCTGGCAGAGTTTGTAAGCCACCCCCACCCCGGCCAGCCCGCGGAACGGATAGGAGCTTCCCGGGACCAGAGGATCAACCACCGCGAACGCATGCGGCAGGGTATCGGCAGGCTCGTGGTGGTCCGAGACCACCACATCCAGTCCCAGCTCCCGCGCGCGTGTGCAGGCATCGAAGGCCGTGATGCCACAGTCAGCCGTCAGTATGAGGCTCACGCCCTCGGCAGCAGCCCGCTCCAGGGCTGCCACGCTCACACCGTAGCCATCGCGTGCGCGCGATGGCACAAAGGGCCGCACCTTCGCCCCCAGCTTGCCCAACACGCGCGTCAGGAGTGCGGCGCTGGTCACCCCGTCCACATCGTAGTCCCCGTGAACAAGGATGCTTTCGCCCGAGTCTATAGCGCGGATCAGGCGGTCAACGGCTTGTTCAGCGTCGGGAAGCAGAAAAGGATCGGGAACGGCAGCAGTGGAGGGATTCAGGAAATCATTGGCGGCGGAGACGGTCCTGACGCCCCGTCTGGCAAGCAGCAGAGCCGTGACAGGATGCAGACCCAGTCCCCGCGAGAGGTCTTCCCCCGCATTCAGCGGGGGCTCCATCAGCGTCCAGACCCTCTCCATCCGTCCCGGTCTATCGTCCATCCCTGGAAACAGCGCGAATGACTCCTTCTATTACTGGTTCCTTTTTCAATGCCAGCGGCCTGCAGTCCTCCCCTCTGGAAAACTGCAGGCCGCCAGGATTCGCCCGCTGCGGCTGCCGTGTAGCCGCGGGGATATGAACTAGAACCGGCGCTTGCGCCGTTTCGCCTGCTGAGTGCGAGGCTTTGCCTTCGAAGCCCCGCCGGCCACCGGACGAGCCTCCACGTCTTCTTCCTCCTCCCGGTCGCCGTCGGAGGAGGCCCCGACCATTTCCAACGCCTCGCGGGACGGCCTCTCCACTAGCGGCTTCATCTCGGCCGGGGTCAACTGCCCCTTCGCCTTACGTGCCTGCCGCTCCCAGAGAACCAGAAGCGGACTGGCGTTGAAGATGGAGGAGTATGTCCCGATGACGATACCCACGAGCAGCACCGAGGTGAAGTGGTGCAATACGGAACCGCCGAACAGCAACAGGGTGACCAGCACCAAGACCACCGTCAACGACGTGTTGATGGATCGCGCGAAGGTCTGCAGGATGCTGCGGTTGACCATCTGCTCGAAGGTCTCGCCTTTCAGGCGGTTCTTCTGGTTCTCGCGCACCCGGTCGAAAACCACGATGGTATCGTGGACGCTGTAGCCGACCATAGTCAGCACGGCGGTGACGTATGCGCCGTCAATCTCCCATCCGAAGAGCTTGCCGAACAGCGCAGAAGCTCCCAGCACCACTAGCACGTCATGCACCAGCGCCGCAAGCGCGCAGGCTCCATACTTGAAGCCTTCTACGAAGCCGTGCTGTGCGAACCGGACCGACAGGTAGATACAGATGGCGCCGCAGGCAAGGACCACTGCCAGGATGGCCTTTTCGGTGATCTCCCTTGAGATGCTGGCCCCGACCTTGCTGGTGCTGACGACCTCGGCTCCCTTGAAGCGCGACGTCACGATCTCCCTCAGCCGGTCCAGCTCCGCGGGTTTCAGCTCCTTCGTGCGGATGTATGCGGTGGTCCGGTTGGTTCCGGCCTCCGGTGAGAGCTGCACCCGCGGTGAGAACTCCGCCAGCGCGCCTCGCACCTGAGGGGCGGTGACGCCGGCAGGCAGGGACACCTGGATCATATTGCCACCCGTGAACTCGATACCCTTCTTCAGGCCGCCTCCCGGCATGAAGAGCAGGACCAGCCCGGTGGCGATGATCACGCCGCTCATGGAGAACCAGATGGCACGCCGGCCGATGATATCGAATCCCTTGCCCGCGACAGGCTGCATCCACTGGCGGCCCAGGCCGTAAAGGCGGGCATTCTGAGCGAAACCGAACGAGGTGACCAGATTCAGCAGGGTGCGGCTGACCGTGATGGCCGTGAACATGCTGACCAGGACACCGATGGCCAGGGTCTTAGCAAAGCCGACCACCGGGCCGCTGGTCAGGGCGATCAGCACCAGACAGGTGATGATAGTACAGACATTGGAGTCCAGAATCGCCGTCCAGGCCCGGTTAAAGCCAGCATCAATGGCGGAGTGCAGCGTCTTGCCGGCCCGAAGCTCCTCCTTCATCCTCTCAAAGATGAGAATGTTGGCGTCCAC
>CALCJH010000381.1 GCA_937967775.1 uncultured bacterium
AGACAGGATGCCGACAGGGGAGGGACCAGGCTTCACGGAATCTACCTGCCGGGGTTCATCCTCAGCCGGCACTTACAAATATTACGAAAGGACGGTTTGATATGTCGGAAACGAAAGATACAGGGATACGATTCGGGGTTATCGGGTACGGCGGTGCTTTCAACATGGGCAAGATGCACGCCGAGCACGCGGCCGCGGCCGGTATGCCAATAACCGCTGTCTGCGACCTGGACCCGGCGCGAACCGAGGCAGCGCGCGCCGATTTCCCGGGGATCGAGACCTACAACGACGTAGACGAGTTCCTAGCGAACGCGCCAGTGGATCTGGTGACGGTCATTACGCCGCATAATACGCACGCGGACCTGTGCATCCGCTCTTCGCGGGCCGGCAAACATGTTATCACCGAGAAGCCCATGTGCCTGACAGCGGATGAGGCGACGGCGATGATCGAGGCCGCCCGGGGGGCGGGGAAGCTGCTATCCGTGTATCACAACCGCCGCTGGGACGGGGACTTTCTGGCCATCAAGCACGCCGTGGACGCAGGACTCATCGGCGAGGTGTTCTCCATCGAGATGTCCATGGGCGGGTTCGGCCATCCGGGCCACTGGTGGCGCAGTAGCAAAGAGATCTCCGGCGGCAATTTCTATGACTGGGGCGCGCATGTGGTGGACTGGATGCTGAACATCGTTGGCAAGAAGGTGCTGGACGTGACGGGCATTTTCCAGAAGCGCGTCTGGATGGACGTGACCAACGAGGACCACACTCAGGCCATCATCCGTTTCGAGGACAACGTATGGGGGAACGTGGAGATCTCCAGCATCGCGCGCGCCGGGAAACCGCGTTACCGCATTCTGGGAACGGCGGGCGCAATTGTGGACCGGTGGGAGGGCCATTTCGAGCTGCTGTCCTCCGTGGAGGGCATGCAGGCGGAGTGCAAGGTCCGATATCTGGAGACAGACTGGCCAGCCTATTACCGCAACATTGCCGGATATCTTACGGGCAAAGAAGAGCTTGCCGTCACCCCTGAGAGCGCGCGCCGGGTCATCTCCGTCATCGAGACCGCGGAGAAGTCCGCCAAGGCCGGGAAGGCCCTGGTTCCACCGTTCGTCTGAATCTCCCAAACGTAGCGGAGGCTGTTGCAAACACAAACGAGGCCCCTGCCGCCGAGGCGGCAGGGGCCTTCAACGCGGTCCACCAAGGGATCTCCTAGCGCGGCGGCACCTCACGCTCGGTGGGGCCGGTGTAGATCTGCCGCGGTCGGTTGATGCGGGTGGCCGGATCCTCCTTCATCTCCTTCCAGTGGGCGATCCAGCCCGGCATCCGCCCCAGAGCGAACATGACGGTGAACATGTTGGTGGGGATTCCCATGGCCTTGTAGAGGATGCCGCTGTAGAAGTCCACGTTCGGATACAACTTGCGCTCGATGAAGTAATCATCGTTCAGCGCCACCTCCTCCAGGTGCTTGGCGATATCCAGCAGCGGATCCTTGACGCCCACCAGCTCAAGCACCTTGTCAGCCTGTTCCTTCAGGATGCGAGCGCGCGGATCATAGTTCTTGTAGACGCGGTGCCCGAAGCCCATCAGGCGGAAGTCGGAGTCCTTGTCCTTGGCCATGGCGACATACTTCTTGTAGTCTCCGCCGTCATCCCGGATGCGTTCCAGCATCTGGATGACCTCCTGATTGGCTCCGCCGTGCAGCGGACCCCACAGCGCGCAGACGCCTGCGGATATGGAGGCGAACAGGCTTGCGCCACTGGAGCCCACCATGCGCACGGTGGAGGTACTGCAGTTCTGCTCGTGGTCTGCATGCAGGATGAGCAGCATCCGGAGCGCCTCCTCCATGACGGGAGGCACCTGGTAGTCCTCCATCGGGTGTGCGAACATCATGTGCAGGATGTTCGCCGGGTAGCTGAGGTCCGGCTTGGGGTAAACGAACGGCTCCCCGATGGACTTCTTATAGGCATAGGCGCTGATGGTCTTGGCCTTCGCCAGCACCCGGATCATGTTCAGCTCTTCATCCCCGTCCGGATAGAAGCCCGACAGCGACGCCACCATCGCGGAGAGGATGGCCATCGGGTGGGTCATGGGCGGGAAATGGTTGAAGAAGTTCTTCATGTCCTCGTGGATGATGCTGTGCTGCGTCATCAGCTTCGAGAACGAAGCATACTCCTCGGCGGAGGGCCACTTCCCGTAGATCAGAAGGTACGCCACCTCGATAAACCGCGCTCCGGATTCCACGATCTTCTCGATGGGGTATCCCCGGTAGCGCAGAATGCCGCGCTCGCCATCGATGTAGGTGATGGCGCTCTCGCAGGAGCCCGTGTTCCCGTATCCCGGGTCCAGGGTGATGGCGCCGGTCTTTGCGCGAAGCGAGGTGATGTCAATGCCCACCTCGTTTTCCGAACCGACAACGACCGGGAATTCGTATTCTTTGCCTTCGAGAACCAGTTTGGCTGTGCTCATTGTCGCTGCTTTCCTTTTGGTCCGTTGGAGAGGAGGATGCCGGGTTCTGCCGCTTGAGGGGGCCGCTGTCGGCCGCTTTCCCGGTTTTGCCGCCGGAAGGCTCCGGGATCCGCCGGAGTTCTGCGCTTTATGGCAGGAAAATCAAGGGTTCCGTCTGCTTCCCGTGGCGAGACTTGCCGTTGCCGCCCCCTTTCCCGCGCCGCGGCGAACGCTTCGTCCCCGGCTCCGGAAAGACGAGGAGATTATAGACATCCGTCCGGGGGGCTGTCAACGCGACGGCGATCTACCGGGCCCGGCCTCGATCCGCTCCCGGCGGCAGACCCGTCCGCACCGGAAAAACGCCCCCGCCTTCGGCGGGGGCGATGCCTTTCCCACTCCTCCTGAGGGAGGCGTATGTTCAACGCCGCCGTTCCATCTCAGTCCGGATGAACGTGATCAGCGCGTTCAGTTCGGAAGCCGCTTCGGCGGAATCCTGCTCAAGGCACCGCTGCAGAGCTCTCAGGAGCTTCAATCCGTGCCCGCCATCCAGACGGGCCTCGTGGCTGCTCTTCTCCCTCCACACTCTGACACTCAGCAGAGCATCCTTCGCGGACTCCGCACGCCCAGGCAGATGAGACTGAGCACAGTCCAACGCCTCACGGGACGCGGCGACCTGACGTGCCCACCGCAGATTCTGCTTTTCCGGGTTGGCCCTGACAAAGGCCCTGGCGTCCGCAAGCTTCGCCGCCAGAATGACCGGCGGCACAGGTCGGTCGGTAGGCCCCAGATATTCCAGACAGACCACCTGTCCGGCAGGCCAGGTAGAGGCCTCTCCCTTCCCGGAAAGCTTATCAGAGCCTGACCCGGCCTCATGACTACACGCCAGAGCCATCGGGGCCGCTGCCGCAAGGAGCATCGCAACTCTCAACGCAGTCATCCTACCGGGTCCTTTCTGTAAGCTTGCTGTCCTGACAGCCTGCTTAGCGACTCCGCCTGGCGCGGCGTCGGGCGGCCAGCGTTCCCAGACCGCTCATCCCCAGCAGCGCTCCCATCTGCATGAATACCGGCTCCGGAACCAGACAGTTCTTGCAGGCATCCGACATGCTCCAGCCCGGGAAGTAGGAGGTTAGCCTGGCCTGGGTCAACCAGGCTGGATTGGCCAGCTCGTTCCACCCGTTCACAGTGACGTTACCGTTCTGTGCGATATTGAACCCGTAAGTACCGGTCCACAGCACGCTGAAGTTCTTGCTGCCCGTTTCCCAGCACACCAGATTCAGCTCCGCCAGCCAGCTAACAGGGGCGTCCGCCTTTGGCCTCTTCGGCTCGTCGAAGAACTTTATGCCTTTGCCTGCATTGATCTGGTAGTTCACGTAGTAATACTGGGGATAGTTGTTGCCGTCCTTCGCCTTCAACGTGGTGTTCCAGTAGAAGGGATCGTTGTCCCCTGTCATATCCAGCTCACCGGGGTCGAAGTAAGGCGTATTGGCCGCCGCGTTCGTGTTCAAGGGATGAGTGGTGCTGATCAACTGCACCCAGCGAATCTCCACCCCGTTCCGCAGTGGCGGGTAGTTCCCGGAGAACTGACCGCTGACCGTAACGCCCCCTGCACCTCCCATATCGAAGGAGACGGGATCCGACAGTGTGAGCCTGCCGATGTTGTGGCCGCAGGCCAGGATATCCTTGTCAACGGCGGCGGCATTCACTCCTCCCGCAGCAAGCAGGAGCGCTACCACCACCAGCAAGCGTATGATGCTTCTCACGATATTACCCTCCGTTTCTTCTCACTGCGGCTTCCCGGTCCGCTACCAGATTACCGGGAAACCCTGCCTTCCGGCGCCAGCTTGCTGATGGGCAACCTGCCAGCTCGGAAAGCCAATAATGACACTCATACTCATAAGCATAACGGGTTCCGGCCTGAGCACAAGCGGAAAAGGCGAAATCAGGTATTTTTGCTTGGTACCTGACCCAATACGGTGGTCGACCCGTCCGGCAAAGCCGGACGGGTCGAAACCACACCTGGCAATACGTGGCCCCGATACGAGCAGCTTTCGCCGCGCCACTCGACCAGCGCAGATAGTGTGTGTGGAGGGATCAGGCAAGAGCGACTGCAGTTGAATGTTGAGAGTTGAACGGGTGCACGGATTGGAAATCGCCGGTGAGGCGGGCCTGCCCGTGAACGACGGGTCACCCGGCCAGCTATTCTCCTCCTTCCAGAGGCCTGGTGATCCGCACGCGGAATTGTTACAGCATTTGCAATGTTGCCTTCATCTAAGGATAACGGCCGCATGAAGGGTGAGCAATGGCCGGGGAGTACCATCCCTTGGGTACCCAGGAAAAGGCCCGGGTCACCCACTGAGCCAGGAAGGGAGAGTTCAGATGCAGAGATTCGACAGGATATCCATTCTGGCCCGGCTGGCGGCTTTCGCCGCTGTGGCTGTTCTGGCTGCCGGTTGCGCTGGCCCGCAGCAGACTGGTGAAGGCGGCGAAGGCGCAGGCAAGAAGACCATTACGGTCAAAGGCTCCGATACGATGGTCATCTTAGGGCAGCGGCTTGCTGAGCGCTACATGAGCACGCATCCAGGCGTTACCGTCCAGGTGACGGGCGGCGGCTCCGGCACAGGCATCGCAGCCCTGCAGAACGGCACCACGGATATCGCGCAGTCTTCCCGCCCGATCAAGGATAAGGAGAAAGAAGGCGTCAAGTCGAAGTTCGGCAAGGAAGTTGCGGAGTTCGTCGTGGCGAAGGATGGCCTTTCAGTATATGTGCATGAGTCCAATCCCGTGAAGAGCCTTTCCATCCCTCAACTGAAGGCCATTTACACGGGCAAGATCAAGAACTGGAAGGAAGTGGGCGGCAATGACGCGCCCATCACTCTCTACAGCCGCGAGAACAACTCCGGGACCTATGTC
>CALCJH010000382.1 GCA_937967775.1 uncultured bacterium
GACGGATGGATGTGCTCACCGTAGATTCACCCGCGGGACGCGCGCCGTGACCTGACACGTCAGTTCGTAGGGAATGGTGCCCAGCCGCCAGGCCAGCTCATCGCACCGCAGCACAGACTCTCGCTGGACGCCCCAGAAGACTGCCTCATCCCCCACGCGGACGCCGGGAATGTCCGTCACGTCCAGCATTGTCATATCCATACACACACGCCCCGCGATAGGCGCCTCCATCCCCCGCACCAGCGCGAAACCGTTATTGGAGAGCCGCCGGGGCAGTCCGTCCCCGTAGCCGATGCTGACGGTGGCGATCCGCGAAGGCCGCTTCGCCACCCATGTCCTGCCGTAGCTGACGGTGGAACCCGCTGGAACGTCTTTCAGGAAAACAACGCGCGCAGCCAGCGTCATCACCGGCCGAAGCCGCGCCGAGGGCGGTGCTCCCGGTCCGGGATAGCTGCCGTAAAGCATGATCCCAGGCCGGACCGCATCGAAGCGGCCCTCCGGCAACCCGAGGATGGCTCCGCTGTTTGCCGCATGCCGGAGAAGCGGGCGGCCGATCGCCCCGATGACATCATCACATATCCGGAAGAAGCGCGCGGTCTGTTCGCGGGAGAAAGAGAGGTCCTCCTCATCCGAGCACGGGTAGTGGGTCATAATGCCCTGGAGCCGTATCCCCGGCAGGGCGTCCAGAGCAAGGGCGGTCTCCACCGCCTGCTCCGGGCGCACTCCCAGACGCCCCATGCCCGTGTCCACCTTCAGGTGAACACCCACCACCCTTCCGGCAGAAGCGGCCGCCCGGGAAAGATCCGACGCGAACGCGAGATCGCAGACGAGGGTCTGCGATGAGGTCTCCAGGAGGGCGGCAATCTCATCCGGAAGCAGCGCCCCGAGCACCAGACGGGGGGTATCCGGACAGGCTGAAGCAAGCAGCGCGGCCTCCTCCACCGTGGCCACGCAGAAACCTTCCACGCCTTCTTCCTGCAGCGCTAGCGCCACCGGAACCAGACCGTGGCCGTAGGCGTCGGCCTTCACGGCGGGCCATATCTGCACCCCGGGCCCGGCAAGACGGCGCGCTTCGCGCAGGTTGTGGCGCAGGGAACCAAGGTCCACCCTCGCCACCACCCTGAATGATCCTTCCGCCACCACCGCCCTCACCCTTCCGCCCGTGCGACGGGGTTTCGCAGCAGCCCGACACCCTCCACGAACACCTCCACAACATCCCCCGGGACCAGAGGTCCGACGCCTTCCGGCGTCCCCAGCGCGATGACGTCTCCGGGAGACAGCGTGATATAGCGTGAGATGAACGCGATGATCCTGTCCGGCGGAAAGAGCATGTCTTTGGCATCGCCCTGCTGGCGCAGATCGCCGTTCACCCGGCATTCGATCCGCCCGGCCAGGGGCCACGGCATTTCATCGGCGGTGACCAGCCAGGGTCCGATCGGCCCGAAGGTGTCCATCCCCTTGGAGCGGAGCCAGGGATGACCGCGCCCGGCGTCCTGGCGCTGAAGATCCCGCGCGGTCAGGTCGTTGAAGCAGGTATAGCCTGCGATGAACTCCCGCGCTCGCTCCACAGGGATATTGCGTCCGCCCCGTCCCACGATCACCGCCACTTCGGCTTCGTGATCCACCCGCCCGACGGACTCCGGGCAACGCACCTCGTGTCCGTGTCCGATCAGGCTGGAGACGGCCTTGGCAAAGATGATCGGCTCCTCCGGCGCTTCGTAGCCTCCCTCGCGAGCGTGGGAGGCGAAATTGCGGCCGACGGCCAGAACCTGCCGCGGCCGGTCCACCGGTGGCAGAAAGTCCAGTTCCTCCAAAGCCGGGCAGGCCATCCCGAGCCGCAGTTCTCCGGCCAGACGCTCAATGGCCAGGGCGGCGGGCGGATCCAGCCAGCCCGCCTCGATCCAGGCGCAGACAGAAGAAGCCTCTGATGGAGCGGGCATTCCCAGACGCCGGGCGAGCAGCGGCACCAGTTCCGTCAGATCCACCACCCGATCCTGCAGCACGCAGCCGATCGCGGGAGGTCCCCCGTCTCTCCTGAACCGGGCCAGCTTCACCGGTCCACCAGCTCTCCGTGATACTTCTGCACCTTCGCCACCGCCTCCACGATGCTGTCCATATCTGATTTGGTCCCCAGCAGCACCGACTGATGCAGCCACATCAGCCGATTGTCGCACAGCTCCTCACAGACCGGGCAACTGACGGTGGTGTAGTCTACTTCGCGCTTCACGTGACGGCAGGCGAACGGGCAGGAGCCCGGCTGAATGCCTGTGAACAGCTTCTCGCGATACAGCGGAACGTAGCCTCCCGAGACCGGAATACCTTCAGCCGAAATGGCCTCCACAATCCGGGACTTGGGCAGGTCGCCGAACGCCTTAGGATCCACCTTAAAGATGAACAGATGCCAGGCGTGGGAAGTGACAGGCTTCGGCCGCACCTGGCAAGACACCCCCGGCACCTGATTCAGCTTCTCAGCAAGATACGCCGCGTTCTCCTCCCGCCGCTTCATCTGGGCAGGCACGCGCGGGAGCTGAGCCAGGAGCACCGCCGCCTGCCACTCGGTCATCCTGTAGTTGGACCCGATGTTGCGGTGCTGGTACCACTGTCCGCCGGGGATGCGGCCGACATTGTGGATGGACCAGCATTTCTCAAAGATGTCCCGGTCGTTGGTGACGATCAACCCGCCTTCCCCTGCCGTCATGTTCTTGCTGGACTGGAAGCTGAATGCTCCCACGTGTCCGATGGATCCGACCCTCTGGCCGGCCCACTCCGCGCCGTGCGCCTGAGCGCAGTCCTCGATGACGAACAGCCCGTGCCGCTCCGCCACCTGGAGGATGGCATCCATGTCGCAGGGCATCCCCCCGATGTGTACGGCCATGATGGCCTTCGTCTGAGGAGTGATGGCTGCCTCAATCTTTTCCGGATCAAGGCAGAACGTGTCCGGGTGGATGTCCGCGAACACGGGGATGGCGTTGTTCAGGACCACGGCCGTGGCCGAGGCGATGAACGTATACGGAGGCAGAATGACCTCGTCCCCGAAGCTGATCCCGAGCGCCCGGATGGCGATCTCCAGCGCCGCCGTGCCGTTCGTCACCGAGACGGCATACTCGCACTGCTGGAACGCGGCAAACTGTTCCTCGAAGCGCGGGACCACTCTCTGCTCCACCCCGCCCCACTGTCCGCTTTCCAGCACGTCCAGAACCGCGCGCCGCTCCTCCTCACCGAACACCGGCCAGCCATGGAACGGCTCACGCCTTGTCTTCTCGCCCCCGCAAACCGCCAGATGCGCCATTTCGAGCCCTGTCACTCTTTCAAAACGAGAATGGCCCCCGGCCCGCCTCCGCCCTGATTTCAGGCGCAGCGCCGGAGAGCCATCTGCCCGGTCTCTAGAACAGCGGCGAAAGTGCTGCCTCTTAGA
Organism: uncultured bacterium; assembly: GCA_937967775.1. GTDB lineage: Bacteria > Armatimonadota > UBA5829 > DSUL01 > DSUL01 > CALCJH01. Next base: position 3,416 of record CALCJH010000382.1, read on the forward strand.
TGCTCCTGCCCACCGCCGACGCCACGGCCCTCAGGGACTCCATCAGCTCCGCGAAGCGGTCCGGATGCAGGGATTGCATTCCGTCGCTGAGAGCGTGCTGCGGGTCGTTATGGACCTCGATCATCAACCCGTCCGCCCCGCTGGCCACCCCTGCCCGGGCGACGGCAGGCACCAGCTTCCAGTCCCCTGTGGAGTGGCTGGGGTCCAGCACCACAGGCAGATGAGTCCAGTTCTTCAGCACCGGTATGGCATTGATGTCCGTGGTGTTCCTTGTCGAATCCTCGAACGTCGTGATGCCACGCTCGCACAGGATAACGGAATGGTTCCCTTCGCTGAGGATATACTCAGCCGACATCAGGAGGTCCTTCACCTTCGAGCCCATTCCGCGCTTCAACAGCACGGCCCTGCCGGAGCTGCCCACCCGCTTCAGCAACGAGTAGTTCTGCATGTTGCGGGCACCGATCTGCAGCACGTCGGCGTACTGTTCCACCAGATCCACCTCGTGGGGATCCATCACCTCGGTGACGATGGGAAGGCCGGTCTCCTCACGCGCCCGCGCAAGAATCCTGAGCCCCTCCTCGCCCAGCCCCTGAAAACTGTACGGGGAAGTGCGGGGCTTGAACGCCCCGCCACGAAGCATCTTCGCCCCGGCCGCCTTCACCGCGCGAGCGACCCCGATGGTCTGCTCCTCGCTCTCCACGCTGCACGGCCCGGCCATCACCACCACCTCCGGGCCGCCAATCTTCACCCCGCACACGTCAATGACCGAGTCTTCGGGATGATAGGTGCGGGACGCAAGCTTCCAGAGCTCCGAGATCAGCTCCACCCGGTCCACGTCCGGCATGATGGAGAAGCGCTCCACCAGGTCGGCCTTCCGCAGGCCCATCTCGCCCAGCACGGCAATGACCTTGCGCTCGACTCCCGGGTTCAGAAACGGCCGCAATCCGAGGGAGCGTATGGCATCCTCGACGGCCTTGATGCTCTCCGGCCTGGCGGCCGGGTTCATGATAATGATCAATGCTTCCGGCTACTCCTCTCCCGCATCCCCGGAGCTGCCGGACACCGCTACAGACACTCGGGACGGTCGGATGACCTCCGATGCCAGGGTGTAACCCTTCTGCAACTCGTGAACGATCGTATTCTCCGGATGCTCCGAGTCCTCCACGCGCATCACGGCCTCGTGCATGGAGGGATCGAATTCGCGCCCGACCGCCTCGATGGGCTGGACTCCTTCGCTCTCCAGCACGCTCATAAGCTTGCGCAGCGTCATCACCAGCCCGTCGTGCAGCGCCTCGAAGCTCTGCGACTCCTCCGCGGAGGTCAGCGCGCGCTCGAAATCATCAATGATGGGCAGGATCTTCAGCACCAGCTCGCGCGTGGCGAACTGGCGGGCCCGGGCTTCCTGCTCCGCCACCCGCTTCTTGTAGTTCGCGAAGTCCGCCAGAGCGCGCAGGTAGCGCTGATGCTCCTCCTCCGCCCGCGCGCGCTCCGCTTCAAGCTGAGCGAGAAGGTCGCTGGAGTCTGCCACGCTCGCGGCGTCCTCAAGGGTGTCCTCCGTGCTCAGACCCTCTCTGGCCTGGCCGGTCTGCTCCACCTGCTCAAGCTCATCAAGCTCTTCCGATCTTCTCGTCATGGCTTTCCGCTACTCCGTTCGTGGCGGTGCTCAATGCGCCGCCTCTGTATTGTGGCATGTTTGCGGGGATTTCCACCCGGAGGCACGATCTCCCATCTGCATTGTACCCTTCCTTCGAGACAGCAGGCCAAGTGCGACGGCAACAGCCCCGGAGGCAGCAAAGGGGAACCAGCTCTGGCCGGCAGGAAGCCGCCCGGGGGAATCAAGTAGGCAGCAGGGTGTCCAGAGCAGACGAGAGTGCTCGTGCCGCCAGCCCGACGGCGCTCACGGAGCGATCATAATCCATGCGGGTGGGTCCGCAGACACCGATACTGCCCCGCACTCCGCTCCAAGAGCCATAGGAGGCCGCCACCAGACTGCAGGAGCGCATGACCTCGATGGGATTCTCCCCGCCGATGACCACCTGCGGCTTTTCCCCGGCGCCAGCGGCCAGCAGGAGCTGCCCCATGGTCCTTTCGTCCTCCAGCACGGACAGCACGAGTTCCAGGCCCGGCTGCTCCCGGAACTCCGGCTGCCTCACGAAGTAGCCGGTGCCGTCCACGATGACATCGGGCAGGCTTACATCGCGAGCCGCGTGCTCCAGGAACTCCCGCACCCGCCCCCCCAGAACTGTGGCAGGGCCGGGCTGGAGGTCCGCCTGACAGGTTCCATTCAGGATATCCTCGGACGTGCGGTTCAGATACGCCGTGCAGACCGCTTTGCGCATCTGCCCCAGAAGAGTCCCCGCGACCGGCGCATCCAGGACGGCCTGCCGCGCCTGGCCATTGGACCAGATGCTCAGAGCAAGGATCCTGCCGCCGGAGATCTCCTGGAGGTCAAGATACTTCAGTTTGATACCTGAAGCGAGCGGCGTTGTGGCCAGGGCGGTCAGGTGGGTGACGACAGAGAGCATCCGGCAGGTCGCGGCGATCAGGTCATCCACCGCCGTATGCTCCCGCATCAGGCCGGTCTCCATAGGCGGCAGCTGACGCACGGCTTGAGGATCGCGGGGCATCAGGCGATCCACATAGTAACGGTAGCCCAGATCCGACGGGATGCGGCCTGCACTGGTATGGGGCTGCAGGAGATAGCCCATCTCCGACATGGCCGCCATTTCGTTCCGCACAGTGGCCGACTTGACGCCGAGGCCGGAGCTGGAGCTGATGTAATCCGAAGACACCGGCTCCGCCGTCGCCACGTACTTCC